>DATLGR010000266.1:0-13491 GCA_035540415.1 Burkholderiales bacterium
GCCGTCGAGCTGCCGGCCGCCATGGTTGGAGACCCAGATCCCGTCGGCGCCGTGCTCGGCGGCGAGCTGCGCGTCCTCCACGCACAGCACGCCCTTGACCAGCAGCTTTCCCTTCCACGTCTCGCGCAGCCACGCGAGGTCGCTCCAGGAGGCGTAGTCGCGCCGGGTATGCCACTCGGGAACCAGCATCGCGTAATCCTGCGCGAGCCAGGCGCGCGCGAATACGCCGAGCAGCCAGCGCGGGTGGGCGAGGGCGTCGGCCACCATGCGCGCGCTCACGCGCAGCGGCATGCCGAAGCCGTTGCGGTCGTTGTATTCGCGCTTGCCGCCCACCGGCACGTCGGTGGTGAGGACCAGCGCTTCGCAGCCGGCGTCGGCGGCGTGCTGCACCATCTTGCGGGCGAGTTCGCGGCTGGGCGGCAGGTAGAGCTGGTACCACGGCGGGCCGCCCGCTTCCCAGGCGAGGCGGCGCAGCGGCACGAAAGCGTGCGTCGAGGCCACGAAGGGGATGTTGGCGCTGCGCGCGGCGCGCGCGAGGGCGATGTCGCCTTCGTGCCGGAAAAGCCCGCAGGCACCGATGGGCGCGATGCCCACCGGCGACTCGTAGACGCGCCCGAACAGCGTGGCTTTCTGGCTGCGCCGCGACACGTCGACCAGCGTGCGGGGCGCGAAGCGCAGGGCTTCGAACGCCGCGCGGTTGGCCTGGAGCGTGACGTGGTCCTCGGCGCCGCCGTCGAGGTAATCGGCCATGACGCGCGGCAGACGCCGGCGCGCGAGCGCGCGCAGCTCGTCGATGTTCAGCGCCTGCGCGGCCTTCATCGGGCGAGGCTGCGCGCGGCCGGCAACCTCCGGCGCAGCGGATTCACCACGTAGCGGGACCAGAACATGTGAGCCGTGGGCAGCGGATCGCGCCAGTCGAAGGTGAGGTGATAGCTGCGCATGCTCAGCCACGCCATGCCGAGCAGTCGGCGTGCGAGCGCTGCGCCGCGCAGGCTTCCGCCGCGGACCTGGTGAAGGAACGCGCCGAAGTCCCCGTGCAGCCAGTGATAGGTCACGCCGGCGCGATAAGCGTCGGGAAGCGGCGACGGGATCAGGCGCTTCGCGTCCGCCCGTCCCTGCGTGCGCGCCTGGCGGTACGCGCCCAGCTGCAGGGCGAGCAGCGGGAAATCGAGGCCCATGCGGTAGGGAAGCGCCGCGGTGCTGTCCATGCGGGCGTTGAACTCGAGGAACGCGACGGCGTGATTGCGCTCGTCCACCAAGAACTGGATGCAGCCGATTCCCGTGTAGCGCAGCGCGCGGGTCAGGCGTTCGCAGTATGCGCGCAGCGCCGGCGACGGCGCCACCGATACGCCCGCGACGCCGATGCCGGTGTCATCGGCTTCGTCGGTGCGCAGCACCTTCTGCTGGAAGTACGCGAGCAGCCGACCGTCGGCGGCGCCGACATGGCAGTTGTGGCGCACGCCGGGGGCATACTTCTGCAGCACGAAGCTGCCCGGGTTGGCATCGCCCTCGGCGGTGGCGAGAAAGCTCTCGAACTGCGCTTCGCTCGTGTAGATGAGCGCTTTGCGGCTGAGCACCTGCTCGGCCGAATCCTTGCGCTTGACCACCACCGGAAAGCCGAATTCCTGCGCGCGACGGCGCCAGCCGGCGACGCTGGTCCAGCCCGTCCAGGGCATGCCGGGCACCTCGAGGGAGGCGGCGAGCTCGTACATCGCGCGCTTGTCGAAGCAGCGCGCCACGGCGGTGAAATCGGGGTTGGCCCAGGCGGCGAGCGACTCCAGGCGCTGACCCACGGGAATCAGGCGGCGCAGCTGGGTCTCGCCGACCGTGAAGACGAAGTCCGGGCGCCGCTCGCGCAGGAACGACTCCACGCTGTGGCAAAAGCGCGGGCCGCTGGCATTGTCGTACGTCCAGACGTCGCAGACGTACCGCGACAGGGCGGTCGAGCCGCGCGGCTGGTCGGTCCCCAGGATGATTTCGTAGCCCGCTCGCCCGAGCGAGCGCACCACGGTGACGGTCTGGCGGTAGTCCCCAAGGACCAATACCCGTTTACCGCCCGGCCGCATGCCCATACACGGGCATCCTGAGGCATACCTGTTGCGCGCCGAGCGCGGCGTTCAGCGTCGGCGGCGTCCCGTTAGGACTAGCCGCTCAGAGCAGGCGGACGGCCGAGGCGATCGCGGCGACCAGCGACAGCGCGAGGATCGCGGCACCCGAGGCGCGCGGAAAGGCCTGCACGACGCGATCGAGCGACAGGTGGAGCCGGTCGCCGCTCGCCTCCAGCTCGCGCGTGGAGTACCAGCGGTCGGCCCTTGCCTCCACCGCCTCCCAGGCGCGCGGGAAGAAGACGAGCATCACCCCGGTGACCACGGCGACCAGGGCGCCCAGCGCGAGAAACCAGCGGGCGGCTTCCAGGCCGAGTCCGGCGACGGAGTAGCGCGGGTCCACCTTCAGCGCCGCGGCCAGGCGGGCCGGGTCGATGCCGCCGATCAGCACGATCGCGGCGTAGGCGCCCAGCACGATGAGGGCACCGCCCAGCCAGCGCCCGGCGGAGCCCCGCGGCTTGATTTCGCGAGGCACTTCCAGCGGGCGAAACGCCCGCCGCGTCGATACCCAGCGGTTCATGATCTCCATGAAGCGCAGCGCCGCGTCGCTGCGCCAGAGGAGGGCGAGGCCCAGCGCGATGCCGAGCAGGCTGCCCGCAAGCAACAGGATAACCAGCGCCGGGAGGATGATCTGCATCGCGATGTTCATTGTTCTCTTCCCCTGTTCTTTCCCTGGGTGAGCCGTGATGTTATCCCGGCCGCTCCTCGTCCGGGAACGGCGAGGGCGCGCCCTGGAGCCAGGCGCGGCCGTGCGTCGCGAGGCGCTCGACCTGCGGGCCGCGCAGCTGCGGCATGTCCTTCTTGACGGTGAAGCCCAGGCGGGTCTGCAGGTAGGCGAGATGCCGGTAGCCCTCGGGAAAGCTCGCGAGCAGCGCGGCGTCGAGGCTCAGGCGCGCCGAGGGGTCGACCGGATCCAGGCGGTCCTTCTCGTAGATCGGCTGGCGCCGCACGATGGCCCAGCGGCCGGCGCGGCGCTCGAAGAAATCGAAGAAGCGCCCGGTGCACACCACGTCGACCAGAACGCCCTCGACCGTTCCGCGCTGGCTGATGGTCATCTTGGTCTGCGCCACCGCGCGGCTGCCCGCCAGCTCGATGCTGGTGCCCCCGAGGAAGTGAAGGATGCTCACGCCGCGCTCGAAGCCGGCGCGGCTCACCTCGATGAATTTTCCGGCCGGGCCCTGGAACCAGGTGGCCGACATCCAGGCATCGTCGTGCCACACGCCGCGGAAGCGCTCCCAGTCGCCGGCGTCGCGCCACAGCGCCCAGTTCTGCACCACCTCCGCGATGGCGAGACGGTCCTCGCTCAATCGACCTTCATCCCCGAGGCCTTGACCAGCTTCGCCCACTTGACAATGTCCTCGCGCAGAAACCGGTCGAACGCCGCAGGGGTCATGCCCATGGGCACCGCGCCCTGCTTCGCCCAGCTCGCCTTCACTTCGGGCGATTCCACCACCTTCACGATCTCGCCGCTCAGGCGCTCGAGCACCGGCCGCGGCGTGCCGGCCGGCGCCATGACGCCGAGCCAGATCACCGCCTCGTAGCCCGGCACTCCGGCTTCGGACACCGTCGGCACCTCGGGGGTGATCTGCGAGCGCGTGCGGCCGGAAGTGGCGAGCGCCTTGACCTTGCCGGCGCGCGCCTGCCCGGCCATGGTGGTGATGGCGTCGAACATCATGTGCACCTGGCCGCCGAGGATGCCGGTGCGCGCCCCATCGCTGCCCTTGTAGGGGATGTGCTCGATGTCGACGCCCGCCATGTGCTTGAAGAGCTCGCCCGCCATGTGATAGGGCGTGCCGGGTCCGGAGGAGGCGTAGTTGAGTGTCTTCGGCTTCGAGCGGGCGAGGGCGAGGAATTCCTGCAGCGTATTCGCGGGCACCGAGGGGTGGACCACCAGCAGCAAGTCCGAATAGTTGATGCCGCTGATCGGCGCGAGATCGCGCATGAGATCGTAGGGCTTCTTCGGAATGAGCGTCTCGTTCACCGTGTGCGTGTTGGACATGACGAGCAGCGTGTAGCCGTCGGGCGCGGACTTCGCGACGGCGTCGCTGCCGATCACCGCCCCGGCGCCGGGCCGGTTCTCGACCACGAAGGGCTGCCCCAGCGCCTCGGAAAGACGCGCGCCGACGAAGCGGCCGTAGATGTCGGCGGGACCGCCGACGGCGAAGGGCACCACGATCCGCACCGCGCGGTTGGGATATTCCTGGGCGGCGGCCGAGGCCGTAGCCAGCAGCGCTGCGACTGCCAGAACCCGCTTCATGCGTTCCTCCCCGGTTATCTGGAATACTTCGCCCATGAGCATACTCGTCACCGGCGCGGCCGGCTACATCGGTTCTGCGCTGGTGCGCGCGCTGCCCGCGCCTCAGCTCATTGCGACCGACCAGTCGCCGCCGGCGGCGCTGATCGGCAACCTCGCCTACCCGCGCTTCGCCCGTTCGCTCATCACGCCCGAGGTCGACACCGTCTTCCATCTCGCCTCGCTCGTGTCCGGGGGCGCCGAGCAGAACTTCGAGCTCGGCACCAAGGTGAACCTGGAGGCGACGCGCGATCTGCTCGAGGCCTGCCGCCTCGCCGGGCACTGCCCGACGTTCGTGTTCGCCTCCTCCATCGCGGTGTACGGCGGCGAGCTTCCCGACCCGGTGACCGATGCCACGCCGGCTTCGCCGCGCCTGACCTACGGCGCCCACAAGCTCGTGTGCGAAATCCTCATCGCCGACTATTCGCGGCGCGGGTACGTCGATGGCCGCGCGCTGCGCCTGCCCGCGGTGCTCGTGCGGCCGGGCGGCGCCAACACGGCGGTCTCCGGCTGGGCGAGCGCGCTCGTGCGCGAGCCCCTCGCCGGGCGCGACTACGTCTGCCCGGTGCGGCCGGAAACGCGCATGGCGTGCATCTCGGTGGGGAAGGTGGTCGAGGCCTTCCTGCACGCCGCGCGCCTCCCGGCCGAGCGGCTCGGCGCCGAGCGCACCGTTCTCCTCACCGGCATCGGTGCGAGCGCCGCCGAACTCTGGGCGGCGGTGAAGCCGCGTGCCCGGGCCGCGGTTTCGTTCGCTCCCGATACGGCGCTGCAGGCCCTCATGGACCGCGTGCCGAGGGCGACGCGCTCCGAGCGCGCGGCGGCGCTGGGGTTTTCCCACAATCGCAATCTCGAGGAGATCGTGCGTGAATACGAAGCGGCTGCCCTCGCGCATCACGGTTGAAGGGCTCGACCGCGCGCCGCACCGCGCGTTCCTGCGCGCGCTCGGCCTGGGCGATGCGGACCTCGCCAAGCCTTTCGTCGGCGTTGCCTCCACCGACGGGCGGGTCACCCCGTGCAACGCGCTGCTCGGCGAATTCGCGCGCGCGGCCTGCGATGCGGTGCGCGGCGCCGGCGGGGTGCCGTTCGATTTCGCCAGCGTCTCGGTGGCCGATTCGATGTCGATGAACCATGGCGGGATGCGCTACTCGCTCGTGTCGCGGGAGCTCATCGCCGACGGCGTGGAGGCCGTGGCGCGCGGCCATGCCTACGACGCGCTCGTCGGCTTCGCCGGCTGCGACAAGACGCTGCCCGGCATGCTCATGGCGATGGTGCGCCTCGACCTGCCGGCGGTGTTCGTCTACGGCGGCGCCGCGCTGCCGGGGCGCTGGCGCGGGCGCGACGTCACCGTGCTGGACACCTACGAAGCGGTGGGCGCGGTGCTCGCCGGCGCAATGACGCAGGGCGAGCTCGACGAGCTGGAGCGCGCCTGCATTCCCACGCTGGGCGCCTGCCCGGGCCAGTTCACCGCCAACACCATGGCGATGGTGGCGGAAACCCTCGGGCTCGCCTTGCCCGGATCGGCAACGCTTCCGGCGGTGGGCGCGGAGCGCGGCGCGCTCGCGCAGCGCGCCGGGCGCACCGTGATGGAGCTCCTCGCGCGCGGCGGGCCGCGGCCGCGCGAGCTCGTGACGCGAAGGAGCCTCGAGAACGCGTGCGCCGCGGTGGCTGCCACCGGCGGCTCGACGAACGCCGCGCTGCACATTCCGGCGATCGCGCACGAGGCGGGCATCGCCTTCACGCTGGAGGACTTCGCCCGGATCGCGAAGCGCACCCCGCTCATCGCCGATCTCAAGCCGGGCGGGCGCTTTCTCGCCAAGGACCTGCACGCTGCCGGCGGGGTCCAGGCCGTGCTGAAATCGCTGCTCGCGCGCGGTGCTCTTCACGGCGAGTGCCTCACGCTGACGGGTGACAGCCTGGAGAGCGTATTGCGCGGCCACGCCGGCGCCGACGGCACGGTGGTGAGGCACGAGCCGATCCTCGCGAGCGGCGGCATCGTCGTGCTGAAGGGCAACCTCGCGCCCGACGGCGCGCTCCTCAAGGTGGCCGGCCTGAAGTCGCTCGCGTTCGAAGGTGCGGCCCGGGTGTTCGACTCCGAGGAAGAGTGCATGGAGCTGGTGAAGTCGCGGGCCTACCGCGCGGGGGAGGTGCTCGTCATCCGCTACGAGGGGCCGCGCGGCGGGCCCGGCATGCGCGAAATGCTCGGCATCACCGCGCTGCTGTACGGGCAGGGGATGGGCGAGAAGGTGGCGCTGCTCACCGACGGGCGCTTTTCCGGCGCCACGCGCGGCATGATGATCGGCTACGTCTCGCCGGAGGCCGCTGCGGGCGGTCCGCTTGGCCGCGTGCGCGACGGCGATGTCATCGCGATCGACGCCACCGCCGGAACGCTGGAGTTGAAGGTGCCGGCGGCGCAGCTCGCCGCCCGTGCCGCCCGCGCGCCGGCGCGCCCGGCTCCTACCGGGGTGCTCGAGAAATACGCCGCGCTCGTGGGTTCGGCGCATCGCGGCGCCGTGACGCACGGCCGGGCGAGCGAATGAAGCTGGGCTACCTGGGTATCGGCCTCATGGGCCGGCCCATGACGCTGCGGCTGCTGGCGGCGGGCCACGAGGTGACCGTGTGGAACCGCACCCCGGACAAGCTCGCCCCGGTGCTCGCGCGCGGCGCCCGCGTCGCGGCTTCGCCGGCCGAGGTGGCCCGGCAATCCGACATCGTCATGATGTGTCTCACCGACCAGGCGGCGGTCGAGGCCGTGCTGTTCGGCATGCAGGGCGTCGCCGCCGCGGCGCGGCCCGGCAGCCTGGTCGTCGATTTCTCCAGCATCGCGCCGGACTCGGCGCGCGCGTTCGCGGCGCGACTCGCCGCGCAGGGCATCGGGCTCATCGATGCGCCGGTGTCGGGCGGCGTGCCTGGCGCGGAAAAAGGCAGCCTGGTCATCATGGCCGGCGGCCGCGTCGAGGACATCGAGTGCGCGCGGCCCGTGCTCGCGCATCTCGCGCAGCGCTTCACGCGCATGGGCGAGGCCGGCGCCGGGCAGGCGACCAAGCTGTGCAACCAGGTGATCGTCGGCTCGCTCGTCGCGGTGATCGCCGAGGCGGTGCGCCTGGCGCAAGCTTCGGGCGTCGACGCGCGCCGCCTGCCGGAAGCTCTCGCCGGGGGCTTCGCCGACTCGCTGCCCCTTGCAGATCTTCGCTCCGCGGATGGCCGCGCGCCAGTTCGAGCCGCCGCTCGGCGCCGCGTCCATCATGCTGAAGGACCTGGAAAACGCGGCCGCCGTGGCCAAGGCGCATGTGGTGCCGCTGCCCATGGCGCATACCGCAAGCGAGCTCTACCGCATGCTCGCGGCACAGGGCCGGGGCGAGAAGGACATCTGCAGCCTCATCGACCTGCTGGGCGGAAATTCCTGAAGCGCGCGCGCCGGTCGCGGCGCGCGGCTCCCCGCGGGCGCGGTGCCTGGGCTAGCGGCGCTCGGCGGCGAGCTTCTTCAGCTCCGCGCGGAACTCGTCGAGCGCCGCCTTCGCATCGACCTTGCCGCCGGCCTTCTTCATCCATTCGTCGATGATCGGCTGCGCGCGCTTCTGCACCTCCGCCTGCAGCGCCGGGTCCGCGGCGACGATGTTGACGCCGGACTTCTTGAGCTGTTCCAGGCCGCGCGCATCGGCCGTATCCCACGACTGGCCGGCGCTGCGCGCCACGTACTCGTAGGAGAGCTTCTCGATCGCCGCCTGGTCCTGCTTGGGCAGCGCGTTCCACTTCTTCTCGTTCATGAAGAAGCCGAACGAGGAGCTGTACATCCCGCCCGGGAACAGGGTGGCCTGCGCGAGCACCGTATCGAGCTTGAACGACACCACCGACTCGAGCGGGAAGAACACGCCGTCGGCGACGCCCGACTTCAGGAGCTCGAAGGACTCGGGCGCCGGGCGCACGAACGCCGCCGCGCCGAGCGCCGAGGCCATCTGCTCGGCGATGCCGCCGCCGGTGCGGATCTTGAGCCCGCGGATGTCGCTGATGTTGGCGATCGGCTTCTTGGTGAACATCTGGCCCGGGCCGTGCGTCCACACGCCGAGCAGCTTCACGCCGTTGTACTCGCCGGCCTGGTGGAAGCGCTTCCAGTGGATGCGCGAGTACGCCACCGAGTTCACCACCGCGGTGTCGCCCGCGCCGGGCAGCTCGGCCATCAGCGGCAGGATGTGGCGCGCGGGCGTGTAGCTCGCGGTGACGAACGAAAGGTCGACCAGGCCGTCGCGCACCGCGTCGAAGGTTCCGGGCGGCGCGGCGGGCGCTTTGGGCAGGCCGTGGAACTTGACGCGTCCATTGGTCGCCTTCTCCACTTCGGCCGTCCAGTTGGCCTGCCACAGGCTGATGTGGTGCGAGGGCGGCACCCACGTGGAGTACGTGAGCGTCGTTTGAGCGGATACGGGCGTGCCGAGCGCGGCGGCGCAGGCCGCCGCAGCGGGCAACAGGCGGTGCATCGGGATCATGTCGGTCCTCCTCCTTGAGGCGCCATCATAATTGTTCGCGGCGCTTTTGCGCTGCGCCGCGCGCGCGTTGTGTTTCGAATTGCGTTTGGTTAGGATGCGTCCTCGTTCGCTTGCCGCGAGCGGGCAGCCATTCCGGGAGAACGCATGCCACACGTAGTCACCAAATCGGATCTGGTCCAGGCGGCGGCAAAGGCCAGCAATCTCAGCAGGGCGGCGGCGGGGGAGGCGGTCAACGCGGTGTTCGAGGCGATCGTGACGAACGTCGCGAAGGGCAAGCGGGTCACGGTGGTGGGCTTCGGCACGTTCCTGCCGCGCAAGCGCAAGGCGCGCGCGGGGCGCAGTCCGGCCAACGGCAAGGAGATCCGCATCTCGGCCAAGACGGTTCCCGCGTTCGCCGCCGGTCAGGGCTTCCGCGAAGCGGTCGACAAGCAGTAACGCCGGTCTTCAATCTCGAAGGGCTGCGCGGATTGTCGCGCAGCCCTTTGTTTTGCTTGCATTGCAAAGCCGTACAAGGCTTGGCAGAATGCCTTCGCAAGCACGAACCCTGCCATGGACAAGCCGCTCATTCTTTCGCTCGACAGCCACGGTGTTCCGCACCGCTGGATCAGCTGGCAGCAGGCGTGCTTCTATTATGCGAAGAACCTGGTGGCCTGGACGCTGGGCGAGCAGACGTTCACCTACTACGGCGGCCTGTCGCGCGCGACCGGCGTGCGCTCGAGCATCACCGCGCACTCCATCGTTGCCATCAAGGGCAAGGCGCTCGCGGCGAAGGGCTTCAACCAGGTGCCGCCCCTCAACAACCGGGAGCTGTTTCGCCGCGACCGCCACACGTGCGCCTACTGCGGCGGCGAGTTCGGCTTTTTCCGCCTCACCCGCGACCATATCCGGCCGCTGTCGCGCGGCGGCCGCGACACGTGGATGAACGTGGTCACCTGCTGCCGGCAGTGCAATGGCCACAAGCGCAACCGCCTGCCGCAGGAATGCGGCCTCGAGCTGCTGTATGCGCCCTACGTGCCGAACAAGGCGGAGTACCTCATCCTCACCAACCGGCGCATCCTGTCGGACCAGATGGAGTTCCTGAGGCAGCACGTCGCGTCGCACTCGCGGCTGGTCCTGTCCCCTGCCTGACTTCTGGCGCAACAGCGGCTTTCACCTGCTCGAGCGCGATGCCGAGGGGCGCCTCGCCCTGACCGACGACTTCCTGCGCGCCTACTATCTGCGCCCGGAGCTGCGCCCGGTCGAGGAATCGGGCGCGGCAGAGCTGCGGCTGCACGCTTCGCTCATGGAGCAGCCTCGAAGGACGGTGGACGAGGCCGAGCTTCGCGCCGTCGAGGATGCCGACGCGCGCGACAACTACCGCGTCGTGCTGCGCTTTCGCGACCGGCTGCTCGCCGCCGGCACGGTGGAGGGCTGCTACCGGCGGCTCTTCGAGGGCGCGGTAGACGTGCCGCCGCTCTTCGTGGACCAGCTCGCGCACGTCATCCTGCGCAACATGCTGGAGGGGACCGACGACCCGCTGCGCGTGCGCGCGGCGGAGCTTTTCTTCCGGGAGCAGAAGGCGACCATCCGCGACGGCCACGTCCTGCTCGCCGACCTCGAGACCGTCGAGCGGCACGCCGCCGGGAGCCGCTACGGCAGCATCGGCCGCCTGATCGTCGAGGCGCAGGGCTCGCTCGGCACGGTCGACCTCGACGTGCTCGACCGCGCGAACGCGGCCCTCTACTGGGAGCGCGAGTCCCGGCACGACACCGTGATCAGCCTCACTTACGGCCGGCCCGCGCTGGACGCCTTCGCGCGCGTGCTCGAGCACTGGGTGCTGCATCTGCTCGGCGCGCGCTGCCGCGTGCAGCCGATCCGCGCCATCGAGGAGCCGGGCTGGGCGTGGCACGTGGGACTGGATGCGGAGTCCACCGCGCTGCTGAACGAGCTCTGGGCGGGTCGCGAGGTCGAGGCCGGGCGGCTGCGCAACCTGCTCGCGCTCTTCGCCCTGGAGTTCGCCGACGGCGCGCGCCTGCGCCCCGAGGTCGCCGGCCGGCGCATCTTTCTCGCGCTGTCTGCGCAGGAGGGCGTCGTGCGCATGAAGCCCCAAAACCTCCTCACCGGCCTGCCGCTCGCGTGAAGCCCGACTACTGGGACCGCGCCCGGCGCGCGCTCGCGCGAGGCGACCCGGTGATGGCGCGCATCATCCGGGCGCATCCGCGCATCCACCTCGTGCGCCGCGGGGAGCCGTTCCTCACGCTCGCGCGGGCTATCGTCGGGCAGCAGATCTCGGTGAAGGCGGCGCAAAGCGTGTGGGATCGCGTGCTCGCCTGCGCGGAGGAGGTGAGCCCGCAGGGCATCCTGGCGCGACCGCCGGCCGCGCTGCGCGCCTGCGGGCTGTCGGAGCGCAAGACCGAATACATCATGGACCTCGCGCGCCGCTTCGTCGAGGGGCTGATCCATCCGCAGCAATGGCACGCGATGAGCGACGAGGAGGTCATCGCCGAGCTGGTGCAGGTCCGCGGCATCGGCCGCTGGACGGCCGAGATGTTCCTCATCTTCAGCCTGCTGCGTCCCGACGTCTTCCCGCTCGACGACCTCGGGCTGCAGAAGGGCATCCGCGTGGCGTATTTCTCGAATCGCCGCGTGTCGTTGCGCACGATGCGAAGGCTGGGCGAGACCTGGCGCCCCTGGCGCTCGGTGGCCACCTGGTATCTGTGGCGCTCGCTCGACCCGCTGCCCGTGGAATACTGAGCTCGGCTGGCGTTACAATCGCGCGCCAGTGAAGACCACCTTCCTCGAGTTCGAACAGCCCATCGCGGAGCTGGAAACCCGGATCGAGGAGCTGCGCTATGCGCAGGACGACTCGGCGGTCGACATCTCCGAGGAGATCCAGCGCCTCACCAAGCGCAGCCAGACGCTCACCAAGGACATCTACGGCAAGCTCACGCCGTGGCAGGTGGCGCAGGTGGCGCGCCACCCCCAGCGGCCTTACACGCTCGATTACGTGCAGATGCTCTTCACGCACTTCGAGGAGCTGCATGGCGACCGCTGTTTCGCCGACGACCCTTCGATCGTCGGCGGGCTTGCGCGCTTCGGCACGGAGACGTGCATGGTGATCGGACACCAGAAGGGCCGCGACACCAAGGAAAAGATCCTGCGCAACTTCGGGATGCCCAAGCCCGAGGGCTACCGCAAGGCGCTGCGCCTCATGCGGCTCGCCGAGAAGTTCCAGCTCCCGGTGTTCACGTTCGTCGACACCCCGGGCGCGTATCCGGGCATCGACGCCGAGGAGCGCGGCCAGTCGGAGGCGATCGGGAGGAATCTCTTCGAGATGGCGCGCCTGCGCACGCCGGTGATCGTCACCGTGATCGGGGAGGGCGGCTCGGGGGGCGCGCTCGCCATCGCCGTGGGCGACGTGGTGCTCATGCTGCAGTACGCGACGTACTCGGTGATCTCGCCCGAGGGCTGCGCCTCCATCCTGTGGCGCAGCGCCGAGAAGGCGCCCGAGGCGGCCGATGCTCTGGGCATCACCGCGAGCCGCCTGAAGACCCTCGGGCTCATCGACAAGATCATCCCCGAGCCCCTCGGCGGCGCGCACCGCGACCCGCAGGCCACCGCGGCTGCACTGCGCAAGGCGCTCGCCGAGGCGCTCAAGCAGCTGCGCGACAAGAAGCCGCGCGAGCTCGTCGAGGAGCGCCTGGAGCGCCTGATGAGCCATGGCAAGTTCAAGGAAGCCGCCGAGCGCTAGCGCGCGGTTGCCGAGCCTCGGCCTGAAGCCGGGTGTCCAGCGCTTCCGCGACGCGGTGCGCGGAAAACGCGTCGCGGTGGCACTGTCGGGGGGCGTCGACTCGGTCGTCCTCCTGCATTTGCTCAAAGACGAAGGCGTGCGGGCCGTGCACGTGCACCATGGCCTGAGCCCGAACGCCGACGCCTGGGCGGCCTTCTGCCGCCGGTTGTGCCGCGAATGGAAGGTGCCGCTCGCCGTGCGCAAGGTCCGGGTCGGGCGCTCGGGCCGGGGAGCCGAGGCGGCGGCGCGCGCGGCCCGCTACGAGGCGTTCGCGGCGCAGGAGGTCGACTGCATCGCGCTGGCGCACCACCTCGACGACCAGGCCGAGACGGTGCTCATGAGCCTGCTGCGCGGCGCCGGACCGCGCGGCGCGAGCGGCATGCACCCGCTCGTGCGCCGGCAGGGCAAGGTGTTCGCGCGGCCGCTGCTCGACGTGCCGCGCGCCGAGATCATGGCCTACGCGCGGGCGCACGGCCTTTCCTGGATCGATGACGAGAGCAACGCCGATACGGCGCTTACGCGCAACTTCGTGCGCCATCGGCTGGGCCCGCTGATGGCGGAGCGCTTCCCGCAGTGGAAGCGCGCGCTCGCGCGCGCCGCGGGTCACTTCGCGAGGCGCGATGAGCGTGCAGCCGCGCTGCTGCGGGAGTACTTGCGGGCCCACGACCTCGAGGCGCCGAGCGAAGCGAAGCTCGTGGAGATGCTGAAGCAGCTCACCGCGGGGGGCGCCCGCACGCGGATCGAGCACGCGGGCACGACGCTGCGGGTCTACCGCGGCCGCGTGAGCGCCGGCCGCGCCGGTGCGGCCGCCGCGCGCTTCGCGCCGCGGCCCTGGCGCGGGGAGTC
>DATLGR010000267.1:0-1642 GCA_035540415.1 Burkholderiales bacterium
GGTTCCTCGTCGCGCCGCTCAAGGGGCTGCCGCTGCGCCTGTCGCCCATCGGCCCGCTGCTGAACGGCCTGTGGGGCCTCGGCACCGGCATCGGCCTCGCGCTCTTCGGCCGCGCGCGGCGATGATCGCGCTCGGGGCGGACGCGTGGCGCGGCTATCGGCAGGCCGGGTTTCCACTCGCGAGCTGGGCGATCGAAGGCGAGGTGCTGCACGCCCTCGCCGGCGCGCAGCGCGTCGACCTCGTCAGCCGCCGTCGCTTCGGCGACTTCGACCTCGCGCTCGAATGGAAGCTGCCGCCGGGAGGCAACTCCGGCGTGCTGTGGCGCGTGAGCGAGGAGCACGAAGCGGCGTGGCACAGCGGGCCGGAGCTGCAGCTGCTCGACGATTCCGGCCACCCCGACGCGCGCGTGCCGGAGACGGCCTGCGGCGCGCTCTACGGCCTGCAGGCGCCGCTCGATGCGCCCGACTGCCCGCCGGGGCGCTGGAGCGTGGCGCGCCTGCGGGTGAACGGCAGCCGCGTCGAGCACTGGCTGAACGGCCGCCGCGTGCTCGATTGCGACCTTGCCGCCGAGGCGCTGCGTGCGCGAATCCGCGAGAGCAAGTTCCGCGATTTCCCCGCCTTTGCGCGCGCCGCCGAAGGCCACCTCGTGCTGCAGCACCATGGGAGCCACGCGTGGTTCCGCAAAATCAGGGTCGAGGCCTGACGGCCGCTTCGGCACGGGGGTTGCTTGAAGAACCCGTGGCCGAAAAGCGAACGCTGCGCGTGAACGGCGCCGAGCGCAGGGTGCAGGTCGATCCGCGCCGCACCCTGCTCGACGCGCTGCGCGACGACCTCGGCCTGACCGGCGCCAAGAAGGCCTGCGACATGGGCAACTGCGGCGCCTGCACCGTGCAGGTCGATGGCCGCGCCGTGTATGCCTGCCTGATGCTCGCGGTGAACTGCGACGCGCGCGAGATCACCACCATCGAAGGGCTGCAGGATCACCCGCTCCAGCGTGCCTTCGTGGAATGCGACGCGTTCCAGTGCGGCTTCTGCACGCCGGGCCAGATCATGAGCCTCAAGGCGCTGCTCGACGAGGATCCGGCGCCGAGCGATGAAGCCATCGTGCGCGCAGTGAGCGGCAACCTGTGCCGCTGCGGCGCCTACCGCAACATCGTGCGCGCCGCGCGCCGGGTGCGGCGATGAACCGCATCGAAGGGCCCGACAAGGTCAGCGGCCGCGCCCGCTACGCCGCCGACCTGCGCCTGCCCGGGCAGCTCGTGGCGCGCGTGCTGCGCTGCCCGCTGCCGCACGCGCGCCTGCGCCGCCTCGACACCAAACGCGCCGAAGCCATGCCCGGCGTGCGCGCGGTGCTCTCCAGCGCCAACGCGCCGCCGATCCGCTGGTACGAGGAGAGCTTTCTTTTCGACCGCACGCTGCGCTACGCCGGCGACGAGGTGGCCGCGGTCGCCGCTGACACCGAAGAAGCCGCGCTCGACGCCCTGCGCGCCATCGAAGTCGACTACGAGCCCCTGCCCTTCACCACGAGCCTGGACGAGGGCCGCCGCGGCGAGCCGACCGTGGCGCGGCGCGGCGACGTCGAGGCCGGGCTGCGCGCCGCCGAGGTGCGCATCGAGGCCACCTACGCCACGCAGACGGCGCT
>DATLGR010000268.1:0-15573 GCA_035540415.1 Burkholderiales bacterium
GAGCGAGGCGCAGCGGTGAGTCGGCAGCCCCTGCAGGGCGCGCTCGAGCAGCGGCGCGTCGCGGCCGATGAGCAGCGCCGCGCGCGCGTGCCGCGCGACCGGCGCTGCGAGCGGCGCGAAGTCCTGCCCTTTGCCTTCGCCGCCGAGAATCAGGACCGCCGGCCTGCCCAGGCCTTCCAGCGCGGCCACTGTCGCGCCGACGTTCGTGCCCTTGGAGTCGTCGTACCACTCGACGCCGCCGCGCTGCGCCACCCGCTGCAGGCGATGCGGCAGGCCGCGGAAGCTGCGCAGTCCGGCGGCGAGCGCCGCGCTCGGCACGCCGAGCGCGCCGGCGAGCGCGCAGGCCGCGAGCGCGTTGGCGACATTGTGGCGGCCATGGATGGGCAGGTGCTCGACGCGCAAAAAGGCCTCGCGGCCGCGCACCAGCATGCCCTCGCGAAGCCCGAACGCGTCATCGCAGGGCGGCGCGTCCAGCCCGAAGCTCACCTGGGGCGCGCCCGGCTCGGCGAGCGCGCGGGCGCGCGGGTCCTCGCGGTTGACCACCTGCAGGGCGGCGCCGCGGAATATGCGCGCCTTCGCCTGCCCGTAGTGCGCGAGGCACGCATACCGGTCGAGGTGGTCTTCGGTCAGGTTGAGCACGGTGGCCGCCGCCGGGGCGAGCGACCATGTGGTCTCGAGCTGATAGCTCGAGAGCTCGAGGACCCAGGCCGCTGGCGGCGACGCGGCATGCGCCATCTGCGCCGCGAGCACCGGAGGGCCGATGTTCCCGGCCGCCTGCGCGTCGAGGCCCGCGGAGCGCAGCAGGTGCGCGGCGAGCGCGGTCACGGTGCTCTTGCCGTTGGTGCCGGTGACCGCGAGCACCGGGCCCCGGTTATGCCAGGCAAAGAGCTCGACGTCGCCCACGATGGGCACGCCGCGCCCGAGTGCCTCGCGCACAAGCGGCTGGTCGAGCGCGAGCCCCGGGCTCACGCACACCAGCGCGACGCCCTCGAGCAGCGCCTCGTCGAATGCCCCCGTGCGCAGCTCGCCGGCGTAATCGGCGAGCCGCGGCGGACGCGCGCGCGTGTCGGCGACCCGGGGCACGCCGCCCTGGCTCGTCACCCAGCGGGCGACCGACAAGCCGGTGTCGCCCAGGCCAAGGACCAGCACGCGCTTGCCCGCCAGAGCCGTCGGCGCCGGACGCGGAAGCAACGAGAAGACGGGCTCGCGCATCATCGCAGCTTGAGCGTGGAGAGCCCGAACAGCACGAGCATCATGGTGATGATCCAAAAGCGCACCACGACTTGGCTTTCCTTCCAGCCTTCCAGCTCGTAGTGATGGTGCAGCGGCGCCATGCGGAAGATCCGCTTGCCGCCGGAGAACTTGAAGTACAGCACCTGGATCATCACCGACAGCGTCTCGGCGACGAAAACGCCTCCCATGATGAACAGCACGATCTCCTGGCGCACGATGACGGCGATGGTGCCGAGCGCGGCGCCGAGTGCGAGGGCGCCGACGTCGCCCATGAACACCTCGGCTGGATAGGCGTTGAACCAGAGGAAGCCGAGGCCCGCGCCGGCGAGCGCCCCGCAGATGACGGCGAGCTCGCCCGCCCCGGGGATATGCGGCAGCCCGAGGTAGCGCGAAAAGAGCGCATGGCCCGCGACGTAGGCGAAGATGCCGAGGGCGCTGCCCACGAGGACCGTCGGCATGATGGCGAGGCCATCCAGGCCGTCCGTGAGGTTCACGGCGTTCGACGTGCCGACGATGACGAAAAAGGTGAGCGCGACGAATCCCACCAGGCCGAGCGGGTAGGCGATGTGCTTGAAGAACGGCACGATCAGCTCGTTCAGCGCCGGAATGGACTGCGAGAGATACGCGAGATAAATGGCGGCCGAGAGGCCGATCACTGACTGCCAGAAGAATTTCGCCTTCGCCGAAAGGCCCTTCGGGTTGCGATGCACGACCTTGCGGTAGTCGTCCACCCAGCCGATGGTGCCGAAGGCGAGCGTCACCAGGAGCACCACCCACAGCAGCCGGTTGGACAGGTCCCCCCACAGCAGCGTGGTGATGCAGATGGACACGAGGATCAGCGCGCCGCCCATCGTCGGCGTGCCCGCCTTGGTGAGGTGCGAGCGGGGGCCGTCGTCGCGCACCGCCTGGCCGATCTTGTAGGCGGTGAGCTTGCGGATGAAGAACGGCCCCAGGATCAGCGACACCGCGAGCGCGGTGAGGCAGGCGAGCACCGCCCGCAGCGTGATGTAGCTGAAAACGTTGAACAGCCGCACATCCTTCGCCAGCCACAGCGCCAGCTCGAGCAGCATCAGTGGCCTCCTTCCTTCTCGCCGGTCAATGCCGACACGACTCGCTCCATTCGCATGAACCGAGACCCTTTGACGAGGATGCTGCGGCCCTCGATGCTCGCGAGCAGGTCCTCCAGACGCTCGAAATGGCGTCCGCCCGCGCCGAACGCCTCCGCGGCGTGGCGCGCGGCGCGGCCGAGGGCGAGCAGGGCGCCGATGCCGCGGGCGCGCGCATACCCGCCGACCTCGCGGTGGAAGTCGGTCCCGTGCTCGCCGACCTCGCCCATGTCGCCGAGGACAAGCACCGTGGGGCCGGGACACGCGGCAAGGACGTCGATCGCCGCGCGCACCGAGTCCGGGTTGGCGTTGTAGGTGTCATCGATCAGCGTGGCGCCGTCGTGCGCGCGCTTCAGCTGCAGCCGACCGGTGTAGGGACGGAACTGCGACAACCCCCGCGCGATGCGCGCCGGCGCGATCCCAAGGGCGCAGGCGCAGGCGGCCGCGGCGAGCGCATTGCGCACGTTGTGCAGTCCCGGGATGGCGAGCGAGACTTGCGCCTCCCCCGACGGCATGCGCAGCTCGAGCGCGCTTCCGAGCGGCTCGAGCGCGTAGCCGGTACCCACGGCAGCCGGGGCCTGCAGCCCGAAGTCGACGATGCGCCGGCCTGCGGCGCGGGAGCGGAAGTACGCAGCATGGGCATCGTCGGCGTTGACCACCGCGACGCCCTCGGGCGGCAGCGCGTCGTATACGCAGGCGTTCTCGGCCGCCACTTCGTCGACGGATTTCATGAACTCCAGGTGCTCGCGCTGCGCGTTGTTGACCAGCGCCACCGCGGGCTGCACGATGGCGGCGAGCGCGGCGATCTCCCCTTGATGGTTCATCCCGAGCTCGATCACGCCACAGCGGTGCTCGGCGCGCAGGCGCAGCAGCGTGAGGGGAACGCCGATGTCGTTGTTGAGATTTCCTTGGGTCGCGAGCACCGCCCCGGCGCCGGCGTCGGCACGCAGGATGCACGCCAGCATTTCCTTCACCGTGGTCTTGCCGTTGGACCCGGCGACCGCCACGAGCGGCAGCGAGAAGCGCCCGCGCCAATGCCGCGCGAGCGCACCGAGGGCAAGCCGCGTGTCGTCGACCACGCCGACCGGGAGCGGGTATTCGCCCGAGTAGCGGCGGTCCACCAGCGCCGCCGCCGCCCCGGCCTCGGCCGCCTGCTTGAGGAACCCATGGCCGTCGAAGCGCTCTCCGCGCAGTGCGACGAACAGCGCCCCCGGACGCAGCGTACGGGTATCGGTCGACACCGCGGCGAACCGAACGTCCGTGCCGCTCACGCGCCCGCTCAGCGCCTGCGCGGCTTCGGCGAGCCGCATCACGCCGACCGCCTGCGCAAGAGCGCCTCGCGCGCGACCGCGGCGTCCGAGAACGGCAGGCGCCGGCCGGCGATTTCCTGGTAGTTCTCGTGGCCCTTGCCGGCGATCAGGACCACGTCCTCGTCGGCGGCCGCGCCGATGGCGCGTCGAATCGCCGCGGCGCGGTCAGGCTCCACCAGCGCCTTCGCCGGCATCCCGGCCTCGATCTGACGGATGATGGCGAGCGGCTGCTCGCTGCGCGGATTGTCGGAGGTCACCACAGTGCGGTCGGCGAGCCGCGCCGCTACGGCCCCCATGGCCGGGCGCTTGGCAGGATCCCGGTCTCCGCCCGCCCCGAACACGGCGACCAGCGCTCCGCCGCGCTCGGCCGCGACCGGCCGCAGCGCCTGCAGGACCTTCTCCAACGCATCGGGCGTATGCGCGTAATCGACCACGACCAATGGCCGCTCGCCGACCCGTTCCATTCTTCCGGGGACGGCGGGCAGGCAAGCCAGCCGGGCCAGCGCCCGATCGAGCGGGAGACCGTAGGCGAGCAGGCAGCCCAGCACGCCGAGCGCATTGGCGAGATTGAACCGTCCAAGCTGGTTCACCTTCGCCACCGCGGCGCCCCAGCTCGATTGGAGCTCCATCTCGCCGGGCGCCACGCGCACGGCGCGCAGGAACTCGCCCTCATGCGAGGCACCCGACAGGCTGTAGCCGATGACCCGAACGCCGCGACCTTCGAGACGCCGTGCGAGGCGAACGCCCACCACGTCGTCGAGATTGAGCACGGCGGTCCGCAGCCCCGGCGTGTCGAAAAGCCGCGCCTTGGCCTCGGCATAGGCTTCCATCGAGCCGTGGTAGTCGAGGTGGTCGTGGGACAGGTTGGTGAACAGCGCGCAGTCGAAGGCCACCGCGTTCACGCGCCCCTGGACGAGGCCGTGCGAGGACACTTCCATCACCGCCGCTTGCGCGCCGGCGGCGCGGTACTCGCCCAGCAGCCGGTGGAGTTCGAGCGCATCCGGCGTGGTGTTCGCGGACCCGCCGAGCGCCCCCGGGAAACCCGCGCCTAGGGTTCCGATGACCGCGGCCTTGATCCGCTCGGCGTCCAGGGCCGCCGCGATCCACTGGCTGCAGGAGGTCTTGCCATTGGTGCCGGTGACGCCGCAGACCCACAGCGCTTCCGAGGGCCGTCCGTAGAACTCGTGCGCGAGCACGCCTGCCTTGCGCTTCAGGTCCGGGACGGCGGCGTTCGGAACGCGCCAGTCCTCGCGCCAGCGAAAGCCCGCCGCCTCCCAGAGGACGGCGGCGGCGCCGCGGTCGATGGCCTCGGCGATGTGGGCACGGCCGTCGGCCGCCTCGCCGGGATACGCGAAGAAGGCGACCCCGGGGGCGCATTGACGGCTGTCGGACGAGAGCCGTTCGATCATCGCGCCCTGATCGGCCAGATTCCGCAGAAGATCCACGTCACGTACTTTCCTTCGCCTCGTCGCTTTCGCCGGGGATCGCGAGCGGCATGAGCGGTGCATCGTGCGGCACGCCCAGCAGGCGCAACGCCCCCTGCATCACCTGCGCGAAGACCGGCGCCGCGACGGCTCCGCCGTAGTGCTGCCCGGCGGCGGGCTCGTCGATCATCACGGCGAGCACGAGTCGCGGCGCGCTGGCTGGCGCGAAGCCGACGAACGAGGCGAGATAACGGTCCGGGGCATAGGCGCCGTCGACAAGCTTGTGCGCCGTGCCGGTCTTGCCGGCAACGCGCCAGCCCACGATGCGGGCGCGCGGGCCGGTACCGCCGGGCTGCACCGCCAGCTCCAGCATGTCGCGCACGGCACGCGCGGTGGCGGCCGAGAGGACCTTCTCGCCGGCGGCCTCGCCGGGGGAACGCACGAGCGTCAGCGGCACCAATTCTCCGTCACGCGCGAATACCGTGTAGGCGCGCGCGAGCTGCACCAGGCTGACCGAGATGCCGTGGCCATAGGCCATCGTCGCCTGCTCGATCGGGCGCCACTGGCGATGATGGCGCACGCGCCCGGCGGCGGCGCCGGGAAAGCCGAGTTGCGGCGCCTCGCCGAAGCCCAGGCGCACATACAGGTCCCACATCGCCTCGCCCGGCATGGCCAGCGCGAGCTTCGCAGAGCCGACGTTGGAGGACTTTTGCAGCACTTGCGATACGGTCATCGCCGCGGCCGGATGCACGTCGCGGATCGTGAAGTTGGCGATGGTCAGGCGCCCGGGGGCGGTTGCCACGGTCGTCGAGGGCTCGACCTTACCCGATTCGAGCGCGAGCGCGACCGTGAACGGCTTGAGCGTGGAGCCGGGCTCGAACAGATCGGTAATGACGCGGTTGCGCAATTGAGCGCCGCTCAGGCGGGTGCGGTTGTTTGGATTGAAGGACGGCACGTTGGCGAGCGCGAGGATCTCGCCGCTGCGCACGTCGAGCGCAATCAGAGCGCCGGCGCGCGCACGATGCTGCTCGACAGCGGCCTTGAGCGCGCCGAAGGCGAGGCTCTGGAGCTTCGCGTCGATCGACAGGGCGAGGTCGCGGCCGTCCTGCGCCGAGCGGATTGATTCCACGTCCTCCACGATGCGCCCGAGGCGGTCCTTGATCACCCGGCGCGAGCCGGGCTTGCCGCCGAGGTGGCCCTGAAAGGCGAGCTCCACGCCTTCCTGACCGACCTCGTCGATTCCCGTAAAGCCGATTAGGTGTGCGGTCACTTCGCCGGCGGGGTAATAGCGGCGGAACTCACGCTGCTGATAGACGCCCTTCAAGCCGAGCGCCGCGATGGCGTCGGCCGTCTCCGGCGCCACCTGGCGCTTCAGGAACACGAAATCGCGCGCCGGATCCAGCCGGCGCCGCAGCTCGGCCCCCTCGAGCGCGAGCAGCTCGGCGAGTTTCTTCGCCTGGGCGGCGGTGAGGTCCACGTCGCCCGGGATGGCCCAAATGGACTTCACGGGAGTCGAGACGGCGAGCGCGTCGCCATGGCGGTCGACCACCCGGCCGCGAGTGGCCGGCACCTCGATCACGCGCGAATACCGGGCATCGCCCTTTTCCTGCAGGAAATCGGTCTTTACGGCTTGCAGGTAGACCGCGCGCGCAATGAGCGCGCCGAAGCCGGCGAGGAGCAACCCGAGCACAAAGCGCGCGCGCCATGCCGGCAGCCGCACGAGGGCCTGCTGGGCCGCGCTCATGGGGCGGGCCCGACGAGCCGGACGCGGCGCGCGTCGGGCGCCTTCATTCCGAGCGCACTGCTCGCCATGCGCTCCACGCGCCCGGGCAGCCCCCAGGTGCTCGCTTCGAGCTGCAACTGGCCGTGCTCGATGTCGAGCTCGCGCGCGCGGTTGTGCTCGCGCTCCAGATCGGAGAACAGCTTCCTCGCCTTGTGCTGCGAAGTGACGAGCCCGAGCGCGCAGGCGACGAGAACCGCGAGGAGGAGGAGGTTCAGTTTCGCCACCGCGCGCCGGGCTCGATTCGGTCGTTCCGCAAGTCGTAAGGGGTCGTGGTGCGCTCGGCCACCCGCAGGGTCGCGCTGCGCGCCCGCGGGTTCGCCGCGATCTCCTGCGCCGAGGGCTTCATCGCGCGCCCGACGAGCGTAAGCCACGGTTGTGGCATTTCGCTGGCGCGCAAGGGCAGGTCGCGGGGCACAGGGGGGTGCGCGGCGGCCTGCAGGAACCGCTTGACGATGCGATCCTCCAGCGAATGGAAGCTGATCACCGCGAGCCGGGCGCCCGGCGCAAGATGGCTGAGCGCCTGCGGCAGCATCAGCGACACTTCCTCAAGCTCCCGATTGAGGTAAATCCGTAGAGCCTGAAAGGTGCGCGTCGCCGGATCCTGCCCCGGCTCCCGGGTGCGGACCGCCTTTGCCACGAGATCGGCCAATTGGCGTGTCCGGACGAGGGGCTCGCTGCGGCGCGCAGCAACAATCGCCGCTGCAATCTGTTTAGCAAACCGTTCTTCGCCATAGGTGCGGATGACCTCCCGGAGTTCTCCTTCGTCCGCGGCGGCGAGCCACTGCGCCGCGCTCGGGCCCTCGCCCGGATCCATGCGCATGTCGAGCGGCCCGTCGGTGCGGAAGGAGAACCCCCGCGAAGGGTCCTCGAGCTGCGGCGATGACACGCCGAGGTCGAACAACATGCCGTCGGCGTGGCGCCCGCCCAGGGCTTGCGACAGGCGCGAAAAGCGCGTGCGCACGAATTGCAGCCGGGAATCGGCGATCCGGCGCGCCGCCTGCTCCGCCTCCGGATCCCGGTCCAGGGCGATCAGTCGCCCCTGCGGCCCCAGCGCCCGCAGGATGGCGAGGCTGTGTCCGCCGCGCCCGAAGGTCCCGTCCACGTAAAGTCCCTCGGGCCTGATGGCCAGGGCGGCGACGGCCTCGCGCGCGAGCACCGGAAGGTGCACAGTCGGTCCTCATAGCGAGAAGTCCTCCATGCCCGCAGGCGGCGTGCCTGTGCCGGCAAGCGCCTGGGCCAGTTTCGCGGACCACAGCGCCGTATCCCACAGCTCGAAATAGCGGCCCTGCCCGACCATCATGGCTTCGCGCTCGAGCTTCGCGTACTGCCGAAGCGCCGGCGTTAGCAGGATGCGGCCGGAGGCGTCAGGCTCGGCATGCTCCTCGTAGCCGAGCAGGAGCCGTTTCCACCAGCTCGCCTGGGCATGAAAGCTCGGAAATGCGCCGACCTTCGCCCGCACCGGCTCCCAGGCGGATTCCGGATACATCAGCACGCAGCCATCCGGGTGGGCGGTCAAAACGACGGTCGTGGCTCCCTCGAGCAGCGCCGCACGATGACGAGTGGGGATAGCGACGCGACCTTTCGCGTCGAGCGTGATGACCGCCGCACCGTGAAACGCTCCTCCCACCGGGGTCTTTCTGCCACTTTTCTCTACAATTTGCCACTTTATCAGAACAAGTTGCCCGGTCAAGCCCTTTTTCCTTGCCAGCACAAGGACTTAGGCGCACGTTTTCAGATCGGACTTTGCTTGATATGGCAATAGATTTCATGAAGTTAGGAGATCTTCTGAAGGTAGAACTTGAGGAAAAGAGCTGGAAGGGGCTGGTGCCATAATCCACACATGATCGACAAAACCGTGGCGAGCGCTGAAGCGGCCCTGGCCGACGTTCCAGACGGCGCCACCGTGATGATCCACGGCTTCGGCAATGCCGGCATGCCCGCGGCGCTCATCGACGCCCTGATCGCCCAAGGCGCGCGGGAGCTCACGATCGTCAACAACAACGCCGGCAACGGCGATACCGGGCTGGCGGCGCTGATCAAGGCGCGCCGGGTGCGCAGGATCCTCTGCTCGTTTCCGCGCCAGTCGGACTCATGGCATTTCGACGCCCTCTATCGCGCCGGCGACATCGAGCTCGAGCTCGTTCCGCAGGGCACGCTCGCCGAGCGCATCCGCGCCGCCGGCGCCGGCATCGGTGCCTTCTATACGCCCACGGCGTACGGCACGCGCCTCGCCGAAGGCAAGGAGACGCGTCGCATCGGTGATCGCGATTACGTGCTCGAATACCCCATCCACGCCGATTACGCGCTGATCAAGGCCGACCGCGCCGATCGCTGGGGCAACCTCACCTATCGCAAGTCCGCGCGCAACTTCGGGCCGATCATGGCCGCCGCGGCGCGCGTCACGGTGGCGCAGGTGCGCGAGATCGTGGAGCTCGGCGCGCTCGATCCGGAAGCCATCGTGACGCCCAGCATCTTCGTGCAGCGCGTTGTTCGCGTCGCCTCCCTTTTGCAGAAGGCCGCCTGATGAACAAGCTCGATCGCAAGCAAATGGCCGCCCGCGTGGCGCGCGACATCCCGGAGGGCGCCACGGTCAATCTCGGCATCGGCCTGCCGACGCTGGTCGCGGATTTCCTGCCCAAGGGACGCGAGATCATCCTGCACAGCGAGAACGGCATTCTCGGCGTCGGTCCGCGGCCCGCCGACGCCGACGTCGACGAAGACCTGATCAACGCCGGCAAGGAGCCGGTGACGCTGCTGCCCGGCGGAGCGTACTTCCATCATGCCGATTCGTTCGGGATGATCCGCGGCCGGCACCTGGACTTCGCCATCCTGGGCGCCTTCCAGGTTTCCATTCAGGGCGATCTCGCCAACTGGCATACGGGCGCTGCCGACGCCATTCCGGCGGTCGGCGGCGCCATGGATCTCGCCGTGGGCGCGAAGAAGGTGGTCGTGATGATGGAGCACCTGACGAAGGACGGCAAAAGCAAGATCGTCGAGCGCTGCACCTATCCGCTCACCGCGGCGCGCTGCGTCGACCGCATCTATACCGACCTCGCCGTCATCGACGTGAAGGCCGATGGCCTTCACGTCGTCGATACGGTCGAGGGACTTTCGTTCGAGGAGCTGCAGCGCCTCACGGGCGTGCCGCTGAAGAGGCTCGCCTCGGCGGCATAACGCCGCTTACTGCGGCTGGATGCCGGCGGCCTTGACGATCCGGCCGGTCTCCTCGATCTCGCGCTTGATGAAGTCGCTGAACTGCTGCGGCGACATGTCCATCGGCAACGTGCCGAGCTTGGTCAGCCGTTCGCTCAGGTCGGGGCTCGCGAGCGCCTTGCGCACGTCGGCGTTGATCTTGTTCACGATGGGCGCCGGAATGCCGGCATGGCCCCACAGCCCTATCCACAGCGTGTACTCGAATCCCGGCACGCCCGATTCGGCGATCGTGGGCACCTCGGGCAGGAGCGGCGTGCGCTGCGCGCTGGTCACGCCGAGCGCCACCGCCTTGCCGCCGCGCACGTGGGGCAGCGCCGCGTTGATCGGCGCGAAATAGCAGCACACGCGCCCCGCCAGCGTATCGGTCATCGCCTCCGGCGTGCCCTTGTAGGGGATGTGGTTCACGTCGATCTTCGCCATGAGCTTCAGCTTCTCGAGGTTGAAGTGCGTGCCGCTGCCCATCCCGGCGGAGGAAAAGTCGAGCGCCCCGGGCTTCGCCCGCGCCGCCTTCAGAAAGTCCTCGAGGCGCTTCCAGCCGGCCTCGGGGCCGACGATCAGCACGTTCGGGCCGCCCGCGAGCGGCGCGATGTTGGCGAAGTCCTTCTGCGTGTCGTAGGGCAGCTTCGCATAGAGCGACGGGTTGGCGACGTGCGCCGACGAGTTCGCAAGCAGCGTGTAGCCGTCGGGCGCCTCGCGCAGCACCGCGGCCGAGCCGATGGTGCCCCCGGCGCCGGTGCGGTTCTCGGCAACGACGGGCTGACCCCACATCTCCTGCAGCTTGGCGGCCACCGCGCGCCCGATGATGTCGGTGGAACTGCCCGGCGTAAAGGCGATGATGAGCCGCACGGGCTTGGTGGGGTAGGTCTGGGCCAACGCCTGGACGGCGAAGAGACTCAGCAGGACTGCCAGCAGCTTTCTCACATCTCCTCCTTCTCTCTCAGAAATCGCTAGGAAGACAGGCCGTCGCCGACCGCGACGTTCTCCGGCACGAGCGTCTCGATGCCCGAGGCCTTCGCCTGCATCAGGAGCAGCGTCGCGAAGTCCTCCTCGGTCATGCGGTGGCCGATCATGGTCTGCAGCAGATCGCGGGTGATCGAGGTGAGCGGCATCGGCACCTCGAACGCCTTCGCCGCCTCCAGGCCGAGATCCAGGTCCTTGCGCAGCAGGTGCGGCGTGAACGTCACCTTGAAGTCGAGGTTGACGAGCGCCGGGGTCTTGTAGCGCGTGAACATGGAGCCCATGACGCTCTTGTTCAGGAAGTCGAGGAAGGCGTGGCGCGGCATGCCGGCCTTCTGCGCGAGGATCGTGATCTCGCACAGGTTCTGAATCACTACGCCGAGCATCACGTTGTGGCAGATCTTGGCGATGCGGGCGAGCTCGCCCTCGCCGACGTAGCTGGAGCCCACGCCCATGAGGTCGAGGTAGGGGCGCGCCGCCTCGTAGGCCGGCTTCGGGCCCGACACGACGAAGGTGAGCTTGCCCGCCTTGATGACTTTCGCGTTCCCGCTCACCGGCGCGGCCAGGTACTCGACGCCTTGGTCGTTCAGCCGTCGGCGCAGCTGCGCCGAGCCCTCGAGCGAGATCGAGGAGCATTCAACGAGCATGCGGGGCCGTGCGCTGCCCGAAAGCAGCTTGCCGACGACTTCCTGCACGTCGTCCCAGGTGGACACCATGCAGAACACGATATCGCGCGCGGCCAGCGCAGGGAGCGCGTCGGCCACCGTGGCGCCGTACTGGGCGAGCGGCTCGGCCTTGGCGCGCGTGCGGTTCCACACCGCGATGTTGCAGCCCGCCTTGGCCAGGCGCGCCGCCATCTCGTAGCCCATGCGGCCGGTGCCGATCCAGCCGAGCTCGAGCCCTTCAGTAGGGGTTGGCAATGGGCAGCTCCTCCGCAGGGTAAAGGGAAATGATCTTCGCGCCTTGTGGGGTGAGGATGACCTCCTCCTCGATGCGGGCGGCCGAGACGCCATCGCTCGCCGGGCAGTAGGTCTCCACGGCGAAGACCATGCCCGCCTTCAGCTCGATCGGCTCGCGAAAGGAATTGAGCCTCGAGATGAGCGGCCGCTCGTGCAGCCCGAGGCCGAGGCCGTGGCAGAAGTTCAGGCCGAACGCTTCCATCTCGCTCGCAAACCCGATGTCCTTCGCCTCCGGCAGCGCGGCCGCGATCTTGTCGCTCGACATGCCCGGCTTGAGCAGCTCGATGGCGCGGTCCATCCACTCCCGCGCCTTGCGGTAGGCGCTGCGCTGCGCCGGCGTCGCCCGCCCCACATTGAAGGTGCGGTAGTAGCAGGTGCGGTAGCCCATGAACGACTGGATGATGTCGAAGAACGCCTGGTCGCCCGGGCGGATAAGGCGGTCGGTGAAGTTGTGCGGGTGGGGCGAGCAGCGCTCGCCGGAGATCGAGTTGATCGCCTCGACGCCGTCGGAGCCCATCTCGTAGAGGCGCTTGGTGGCGAGGGCGACGATCTGCGATTCCTGCACGCCCGGCTTGAGCGCCTCGGCGATGTCCTGGTAGACGCCGTCGACCATCGCCGCGGCCATGTTGAGCAGCGTGAGCTCATCGATGTTCTTCACCTCGCGCGCCAGCAGCATGGTCTGCTGCCCGTCGCGGACCTCGATGCCTGCGCGCTGCAGCTCGAACAGCATCGGCGGCTCCACCACGTCGACGCCCAAAGGCATGTCGCCGACCCCCTCGGCATCGAGAATCCCCTTGATTTCCTTCGCCGCCTCGCGAAACAGCGCGATGTCGCCTCCGGTGGCCCCGCGCAGGCCAAGCAGCCCGGCGCGGCAATGGTCGTTACGCAGCCACGGCGCATAGAGCCGATGGTGCTTCGCCGCGCTGCCGAAGTCCCAGATGTACGGGTCGCCGTTTCCAGTCAGCAAGGAATAGCGGGTGAGCTTGTCCCGGGCCCACTCGCCGATCACGGTGCTCGTCGTATAGCGGATGTTGTGCTGGTCGAAGCTGAGCAGCGCGCCGAGACCCGACTGCGCGAGCGCGGCGCGCACGCGCGCGAGGCGGTAGTCGTGCAACCGGCGGAAATCGACGCGCTCCTCGAAGTCGACCTGCGTGCGGCCGGGGGCCTGCAGCGGCCGCTCCCAGCGGTGGTGCGGGTCGATATCGTCGGGCCGCACGATCCTGGGCTCTGGCGGCCGCTCGCTCTTCGGCATGGAACTCTCCTGGAGCGGCCGATTCTAGCCGGAGATGAGATCCATCCGCCTGCGAATGCGAGCGGCGGTTTCGCCATCGCCGGCGGCGGCGGCGTGCCTTTCCTGCACCCCGAGCCAGGCGAGCAGCGGCCGGCGCCAGCCCTGCGCGGCGGCCAGCTCGACAGCGGCGGCAATCCCGTCCGGGCGCAGGGTTCCGGCCCGCAGCGCCACCGCCGAGGCCACCAGCCGCGACAGGGGCTCCGACGTTGCGGCATGCCGGCCGCGCCCGGCCAGGTACTCGGCGTACGCCAGCTCCTGCGTGCCGGCGGCATAGCGCAGCTTTTCGAAGCCAGGGCAGTCGTCGAACTCCAGGCTCGCCGCTCGCACCGCGCAGCGCGCGAGCTCGGCGCGCGCGAGAAGATCCTCGCGGCCGGTCCGCGCGAGCTCGGCGCGCACGGTCCGGAACTGCGTCTCCGCGAGACCGGTCTGGCCGACGAGGTAATGGCGCTCGTACGCCTGCATGGCCCGCGCCGCGTTCGCCTGCCAGTCGGGCGCGGTCGGCCCCCCCGCGCATCCGGCCGCAGCGAGCGCGATCAGGGCAAGCGAATCTCGGACTCTGGCTGGAAGGGCCATCGGCGATTGACGTCCTCGATGAGCGTGGAGAGCCGCCGTACGCTGGCGTCGACCTCCGCGCGCAATGCAGCGAGATCGGTCGTGGCGGCGCGCGCATTGCCGCTCACCGCCTGGGCGTCGGCCAACACGCGATCGACCTGCTGCACGCTCGCGCGCAGCTCCTCGAGCAGGACATTCGCCTGCTCCGCGGCGCGTTGCGCGGCCTGCATCGTGCGCTGTGCGCCCTCGACTGCGCGCTGCGCGCCTTCGGCGACCCCGCCGGCGCCGAGCAGCCGCTCGTCGGTCCTCGCCACGGCGTCGTCCACCCGCCGCGCGACGCCGCCAAGCTTGGCGAGCAGCGCATTCGCCTGCTCGACGGCGGCGAGCACCTTCCTCGCGTCCGCGTCGCTCCCGAGCACGGCGGCGAGGAGGCCGTGGCGTCCGGCGAGCCGCTCGCTTGCGGCGTGAAGGTTGTCGATGCTCGCCTGCAGGCTTCCACCCGGGCCCGTGAGCCGCTCCACGTTCTCGAGCGCGCTGCGCAGGCTCGCGACCATGCGTGGAATCTCCTCCTGGGTGTCGCCGCGCAGCACCGCACGCTCGGCACCGTCGGGCAGGGGCGCATCCTGGAGGTTTCCGGTGAACGCCCGAATGCGCGCGGGGCCGACGACGCCGCGCTCGAGCGTGAAGATGCTGGAGGCGCGCAGCCAGTGGGAATCGCGGCGCGGAATGTCTACATCGATGCGCGCGCGGCCATCCTCGCCCAGCGAGATGCGCTGCACGCGGCCGATCGGGAAGCCGGAGAAGGTGACGTCCATGCCGAGGCTCACGCCTTCGGCATTGTCGGCCAGGAGCGTCAGGCGTTGTGTCGCCTCGAAGACGCCGCGCGCGTAGAGCGTGTAGAGCACGAAGCCCGCGGCCAGCATCAGCGTCAGCCCGAGCAGCAACCCGACGCGAAACTGCAGATTCTTCGGGATCGGGGAGAAGCCTTCGCGCTCCATGCTCAGGCGCGTCCTTGCCGCCTCAGGCGGCGCATCACGGAACGGCGATAGAGCGCCGTGAGGAGCGCGCGCATCACGGGCAGGCGGAGGATCCAGCCGAGCGGCCGCAAACTCGGCACGCGCGCCATCAGCGCCGCGTACGCATCGAGGCCGCGCAGCACAACGCCACGGGCGTCCTCGACGTGCAGGGCGTGAAGCGCTTCGCCCGCGTCGATGCCCCTGGCGCGCAGGAGCGCGGCGGCGCCGTTCACGTCGATCCAGCGCACCGCTGCGGCGCGCGCGCCGGCGAGCCGCTCGTAGCGCGCCCGGTCCGCGACGCAGCGCGGACAGGCGGCGTCGTAATACACCGTGAGCTGCGGGTGCGGGTCAGGGTCGATTGCCATGCGAAGCGCCAGCCGTAGGATAGCGGGATCAGACGTACTTCACCGCGAGCGATACCAACTCGACCAGGGCGATCGCTACGAAAAGCCGCACCATGCCGCCCATGACCGCCGCCGGCACGGACTCGCGGCTGCGCGAGGCGTCCAGGCCGGCGGCGATGGGGATCACCGCCACGACCGCCCCGAAGAGGAACCCCTTGAGCAGAAAGCCGGCGAGCGCCGCCGGACCGAACACCAGCGCCACCGTGCGCGTGTACTCGGCAAAGCCGTACGGCGACAGGCCGTACATCGCGAAGTAGGCGGCCGCCATGACGACCGCCGCGCTTACGGTGGTGAGGGCGAACACCGAGACCGCGGCGGCGGCGAT
>DATLGR010000269.1:0-14133 GCA_035540415.1 Burkholderiales bacterium
CAATTAAGTTCGAGCTGCTGTAGTTTTGGGTAGTCGTTCCATGCAGACGGGCCGCTCCTTCGGGGCGGCCCGTTTTCATTGATGAAGCGAAAGCAGCTTCGCTTCGGCGAAGGCTTCCGCGTGGTGCGCGGCAATCGCGCCTCACAGGCCGCCGAGATGGTGCTCGCGCCCGGCGCGGCCGAAGGCGGCGCCGGCAACCGGCATCGTGGCGCCGATCAGTGGCTCTATGTCGTCTCGGGCCAGGGCGTCGCGATCGTCGCCGGGCGGCGCCATGCGCTGCGCGCCGGCACGCTGCTCTTCATTGCGAGGCGCGAGCGCCACGAGGTGAAGAACACCGGGCGAGCGCTGCTGCGGACGCTGAACTTCTACGTGCCGCCGGCCTACCGCGCCGACGGCAATCCGTTGCCGCGCGGCCGGCCGTAGGAACGTTTCCTCAGTGCTCCGCGAGGAGCGCGCCCCAGCCGGGGATCTTGTCCTTGATACCGTACTGGCGCAGGGCATACCAGTAGGTTGCGGTGTTGATCGCGATCACCGGCTTGCCGAGCCAGAACTCGGCCATGGCGGCCACCTCCGCCATGGCGAGGTTGGTCCCGACCTGCACGATGGCGTCGACCTTGCCGCGGTTGACCTTGACGATCGCATCGCGCAGCCGCTCCTTCGACTCGTGGGCGATGAGCACCGGGCTTTTGCACTTGAGCCCGAGCAGGTTGACGACCTGGAAGCCGCACTCGTTGAAGAAGCGGCGCACCTGCCGGTCGCCCACCGGCATGTAAGGCGTGATCACGCCCAGGCGCTTGATGCCGCGCCCGTACGCGCGCAGGGCCGCCTGGCAGGCGTCCGAGCCCATGACCACGCCGCACCTGGCCACCTTGTCGAGCTTGCGCTGCAGCTGGCGCGAGCCTTCCAGGCCGTCCCAGAACGTTTCCGCCGACATGCCGAGGATGACGAAGTCCGGATGGCAGGTCAGCGCCGACTCGAGCGCGGGAAAGAGCGCCGCGCGGATGCCGTCCATCATCACCATGAAGCTCGCATCGTCGGTGACGCGCGAGTCGGGAATGATCAGCCGCGAATGGTGGTGCGTGACGCCCCATGGCCGCATGTCGTCGTACTCGGGCTGAACCGAGGTGTTGGTCGAGGGGGCGAGAACGGCGAATTTGGCACGGCGGGCCAGCGAATCGGGCATCAGCGGGGCTCCAGGGTGGACATGATCTCGTCGCGCTCGAGGATATCCGCGTATTTCTGCGCCATGTCGAAGAGGTTCGCCTCGTGCGGTCCGGGGGCGCGGTCGCCGACGCAGTCGCGCGCCACGATCGGGCGGAAGTTGTAGCTCATGGCGTCGACCACGCTCGCGCGCACGCACCCCGAGGTGGTGCAGCCGGCGACCACCACGGTGTCGGCGCGCTGCTGCACCAGCCAGGCCGCGAGGCCGGTGCCGAAGAAGGCCGAGGGCTCGGTCTTGCGCACGACCAGCTCGCCCGCGCGCGGCGCGAGCTCGGGCACGATCTGGCCCGCGGGATGGGTCTCGGTGAGCAGGCGCAGGTTGGGCGCCTTGCGGCAGAACATGCCCGCGTTGGAGCCGTCCTCGGCGTAGACCACCCGGGTGAAGGCGATGGGCAGGGCGGCGCGCCGGAAGAACTGGAGCAGCCCGACGCTGCGGCGGATGGCGGCGTCGATGTTGCCGCCGCCGAAGAGCGCCGGGTCGTTGAAGCCGACGGTGAAGTCCACCACCACGAGCGCGCTCTTCGCGCCGAAGCCCAGGCGGTTGCCGAAGTTTTGCTGCCGGTAGATGTCCGTTGAACTCATGCTGCTACGCTTGCCGGGCCATGAAGCTCATCTCCGTTTGCCGCCGCGGCGTGCCGGCCGCCGCCTTGTGCCTCGCATTCTATGGAATCCCGCTGCTCGCCGCCGAGCGTCCGGCCACGGAGCTCGGCGTGCGCTACTGGCTGAGCGAGGGCAGGACGGCGTGGAACCACACCGCCGGCGGCGGCTTCGGCAATCCCACCTCGGTGCTCACCTACGACCGGCTCACCGCGCACAGCGTGGAGCTGCACGCGCATCGCGGCCTCGGCGAGGCCTGGTTCGTGCGCGGCGACGCGGGCGTGGGGCATATCCGCAGCGGGCGCCTGGACGACGACGACTACTTCGCCGGGCAGGTGCTGTTCTCCTCCACCCGCAGCGACGTGCGCGGCGACGGGCTGTCGCACTTCACGCTCGACGTGGGCAGGACGCTCGGCGGCGCCTGGCAGGCGCGGGGCGCGCGGCTGCATCTCTTCGCGGGCTACCAGTACTGGTCGGAGCGCTACGAGGCCTACGGACTGCGCTACCGGGTGAACCTGTTCGGCGATCCGGACCTCGGCGGCAACGTGCCGGTGATCCGCAACGAGGTGCGCTGGAGCTCGCTGCGCGCCGGCATCGGCGGGCGCTTCGAGCTCGGGCGCACCGCGCTGCTTGCCGACTTCGCGCTCGTGCCCTACACGGAGCTGCACAACCGCGACTTTCATTACCTGCGCGGCGACCTCGGCCCGGTCCCGAACATCCACATGAACGGGCACGGCAGCGGCTGGCAGTTCCAGGCCGAGGCGCGCCGGGCGCTCGGTCGCAACGTGGAGCTCGGCCTGGGCGTGCGCCACTGGCACCTGAAGGCCGACGGCACGATCCGTTTCCAGCCCGCCCCCGGGGGCCTGCCGCTCAACCGCCTCGAGACGCGCCACACCGGCCTCACCGCGACCCTGGCGTGGCGGCATTGATGGCTAGAATGGCTCCGTGATGACGCCGATCGTCGGCCGCGGCTTCGCCTTCGAGGACCTCGTCCTCGGCTTTCGCTTCCGCACCCACCGGCGCACCATCGCCGAGGCCGACTGCGCCGCCTTCGTCAACCTCACCTGGCTCACCGAGGAGCTCTTCACCGTGGACGACGATGCGGCGCGCGCCATCAAGGGCCGAGCGGTTCCCGGCGCGCTGGTGTACGCCTTCGCCGAAGGGCTGCTCCTGCCGACCATGCAGGACACCGGCCTCGCGTTCCTCAACTGCACGCTGGACGTGAAAGGCCCCACCCTCGTCGGCGACACCATCCACGTGGAATGCGAAGTGGTGGAGCATCGCCTGACCTCCCGGGGCGACCGAGGTCTGGTGCGCTTCGCCAACCGGGTCGTGAACCAGCGCGGCGCCGCCGTGCTCGAGTACAACCCGCTGCGGCTGCTCAAGCGAACATGAGTCCCGGTCAGGGTCCCCTCGCGGGCATCAAGGTCCTCGAGCTCGGCACGCTGATCGCCGGGCCGTTCTGCGGCAAGACGCTGGGCGATTTCGGCGCCGAGGTGATCAAGGTGGAGCCGCCCGGCGAGGGCGACCCGCTGCGGCGCTGGCGCAAGATGCGAAACGGCGTGTCGCTGTGGTGGCACGTGCAGTCGCGCAACAAGAAGTCGGTCACCGTGGACCTGCGCCAGCCCGAAGGGCAGGAGATCGTGCGGCGCCTCGCGCGCGAATGCCACATCGCGATCGAGAACTTCCGCCCCGGGGCGCTCGAGAAATGGAACCTCGGCTGGGAGGCGCTCTCGCGCGAGAACCCGGACCTCATCCTCGTGCGCATTTCGGGCTACGGCCAGACCGGGCCGTACCGCAGCCGGCCGGGCTTCGCCGCGATCGGCGAGGCGATGGGCGGGCTGCGCCACGTGACCGGGTTCCCCGACCGCCCGCCGGTGCGGCCCAACCTCTCGGTCGGCGACACGCTCGCGTCGCTGCACGGCGTGATCGGCGCGCTGCTCGCGCTGGTGCATCGCAAGAACGGCGGCCGCGGCCAGGTGATCGACGTGGCGCTGTACGAGTCGGTGTTCAACGTCACCGAGAGCCTGCTGCCCGAGTACGACGCGCTGGCCGAAATCCGCCAGCGCTCGGGCAGCACGCTGCCCGGCATCGCCCCGTCCAACCTCTACCCCTGCCGCGACGGCTCCTACGTGCTGATCGCCGGCAATGCCGACAGCCTGTACCGGCGGCTCATGAGCGCCATCGGCCGCGAGGACCTGCGCGATGACCCGGCGCTCGCGAAAAACGACGGTCGCGCGGCGCAGATGGAGCGCATCGACGAGGCCATCGCGGCCTGGACCGCGCAACGCACGCAGCAGGAGGTGCTCGCCGCGATGGAGGCCGCCGAAGTGCCGGCCGGGCGCATCTACACCGCCGCGGACATCGCCGCCGACCCGCACTACGCGGCGCGCGGCATGATCGAGCAGGTGCTCGCGAGCGACGGCGAGCCGCTCAAGGTGCCCGGCGTCGTGCCCAAGCTCTCGGCCACCCCCGGCACCATCCGCTCGGCGGCACCGCGGCTCGGCGAGCACACCGAGGAGGTTCTCAGGGGCATCGGATTTTCGGACGAGGACATCACCGGCCTGCGGGCGAAGAACGTGATCTGAAGAAGGAGAGAAATGGGGTCTGTCCCCGTTTTGTTGGCGCGATGATCGATCGCATCGACCACATCGTGCTCACCACGCGCGACACGGCCGGGTGCATCCGCTTCTACACCGAGGTGCTCGGCATGACGCTCGAGCGCTTCGGCAGCCCCGAGCGCCTGGCGCTCAAGTTCGGCCGGCAGAAGATCAACGTCCACGAGTGGGGCCGCGAGCTCACGCCGCGCGCGCACGTCGCGGCGCCGGGCACCCTCGACCTGTGCTTCATCGCGGCGGTGCCGCTGGAGACGGTGATGCAGCACCTCGCGCGGAAGGGGGTGCCGCTCGTGGCAGGCCCGGTGGGGAAGACCGGCGCCGAGTTCCCGCTGCGCTCGGTGTACGTGCGCGATCCGGATCTCAATCTGATCGAGATCTCGGTGCCGGCGTAGAATTCCCCGGCCATCGCATTCCTGGAGGAGACCCCAATGACGAAGTTGAGAACGCCAACCCTGCCCGCCCGCCTGCTGGCCGGCGCCGCGCTCACGCTCGGCGTCGCCGCGGGTGCCGCAGCGCAGCAAGCCGCCATCGGCACCTCGCAGCCCGGCTCGATCTATCATCAGACCGGCTCGGTGATCGCCCAGCTCCTGAACGAGAAGGGCAACGTGCGCGCCACCATCCAGCCCTTCGCCAGCCCCAACGTGTTCATCCCGTCGATCAACGCCGGCGAGATGCAGCTCGGCCTCGCGAACATCGCCGAGGTGACGTACGCGCTCGAGGGCTCGGACCACTTCCAGGGCCGCCCCAACAAGGAGCTGCGCGCCGTGGCGGTGATGTACCCGCTGCGCTCGGCGATCTTCGTGCGCAAGGACTCGCCGATCAAGTCGCTCGCGGACCTGAAGGGCCGCAGCGCGGTCGACGGGTTCACCAGCCAGCGCATCATCCTGCCGCTACTCGACGCGATGTACGCCACCGTCGGCATGACGCGCAAGGACATGCGCCCGGTGCAGGTGCCCAACGTCACCGTGGGCGCCGACACCTTCGCCGCCGGCAAGGCCGACATGTTCTTCTTCGCCATCGGCGCGCCCAAGCCGCGCGAGGTCGACGCGGCGGTGGGCGGCATCCGCATGCTGCCGCTGCCCAATACGCCGCAGGCCGAAGCGGCCGTCAAGAAGCACTTCCCCTTCGGCTACCTGCGCCTGGAGCAGCCCAACCCGGGCAGCGTCGGCGTGCTCGAGCCCGGCCACTCCCTCGCCTACGACGCCATCGTGTTCGCCGGCGCCAAGACGCCCGACAACATCGTCTACCAGACGGCAAGAGTGATGTACGAGAACGCGAAGCAGATGGGCGAGGCGGCGCCGCCGTTCCGGCTGTTCGACCCGAAGACCATGGGCAAGGACCTGGGCGAGCTGCCCTACCATCCCGCCGCGGTGAAGTTCTACAAAGAAGCCGGCATCTGGCAGGGTAAGTGATCCGCCTGCTCGAGGGTATCCTCGCCACGGCGATCACGCTGGCCGCCGTGGCCTGGTCCCTCGGCATCGCCCAGATCCTGGGCTGGGCCGTCTACACCGAGCAGTTCGCGGCCCTCATGCTCGCCGCGACCCTGGCGCTCGCCTACCTGCACCTTCCCGCCGTGCGCGGCGAGCCGCGCACGGCGGTGCCCTGGTACGACGCGCTCGCCGCCATCGCGTCCTCGGCCGCCGCCGCATACATCGCGGTGCGCTACCCGAACCTGGTGGATCTCATCCTGCTGCGACCGCTCGACGTGGTGATCGCGGGCGGCGTCGTCATCGTGCTTCTGCTCGAGGCGCTGCGGCGCGCCACCGGCAAGGCGCTGCCCATCATCATTGCGTTCTTCATCGGCTATGCGCTGGTGGCCGACCGCGTGCCGCTCGGCCTCGAGGGGCGCGCCATCGAGTGGCGCCAGCTCATCGGCTACCTCACCATCGACATCAACGGCATGCTGGGCCTGCCGATCAAGATCGGCACCACCATCGTGGTGATGTTCATCCTGTTCGGCAGCCTGCTCGGCACCACCGGCGGCTCGCGCTTCTTCACCGAGCTCGCGCTGCTCGGCATGGGGCGCTTTCGCGGCGGCTCGGCCAAGATCGCGGTGGTGGCCTCGGGTCTCTTCGGTTCCATCTCCGGCAGCGCGGTGGCCAATGTCGCCGCCACCGGCGTGGTCACCATCCCGATGATCAAGAAGGCCGGCTACAAGCCTTACCAGGCCGGGGCGATCGAAGCGGTCGCCTCCACCGGCGGGCAGCTCATGCCGCCCGTGATGGGCGCGGCCGCCTTCCTCATGGCCGAGTTCCTGCAGGTGCCCTACACCGAGGTGGTGCTCGCCGCGCTGGTGCCGGCGCTGCTCTATTACGCGGCGCTCTTCATCCAGGCGGACCTCGAGGCCGCGCGCGTGGGCATCCAGCGCGTCGACCCGGCGGACGTGCCGCGCTGGCGCGAAGTGCTGCCGGGGATGCACTTCGTGGTGCCCTTCGCCGTGCTGATCGTGCTGCTGTTCTCCTACAACATGCAGCCGGAGACCGCGGCGCTGTGGTCGGCGCTGGTGCTGATCGCGGGCGCGCTCGCCTTCGGCTACCGCGGCAAGCGCCCGCGCCTGGGCGACCTCGTCGCGGGGCTCTACACCACCGGCATCTCGGTGATCGAGATCATCCTCATCACCGCGGGCGCGGGCTTCGTCATCGGCGTGCTCTCGGTCACCGGCCTGGGCTTCAATCTCACCCTCGCCCTGGTGCAGCTCGGGGCCGGCAGCATGGTGCTGCTGCTCGTGCTCGCGGCGGGGGTGTGCATCCTGCTCGGCATGGGCCTGCCCACGGCGGGCGTGTACGTGCTGCTCGCCGCGCTCGTCGCGCCGGCCATGGTGAAGGTGGGCATCGAGCCCATGGCCGCGCACATGTACGTGATGTACTTCGGCATGATGTCGATGATTACCCCGCCGATCGCGATCGCGGCCTACGCCGCCGCCGGCATCGCCGGCGCCGACCCCATGCGCACCGGCCTGGAAGCCTGCCGCTTCGGCTGGTCGGCCTACGTGGTGCCGTTCCTCTTCGTCTTCTCGCCCACGCTGCTCCTCATCGGCCCGGCCGATGCGGTCGCGCTCGCCATCGTCACCGCGAGCCTCGGCATCTGGCTCGTGTCGATCGCGGTGATCGGCTTCTTCATGCGGCCGGTGTCCGGGGGGCTGCGGCTGCTCTTCGCCGCCTCGGGGCTGCTCGCGCTGATCCCCGCCGGCGCCTTCCCCGGCGCCGCCGTCACCGACGCCGTCGGCGCCGCGATCGGCGCCGCGCTCATCGCGCGCGAGGTGTGGATCGTGCGCTTCAAGCCGCAGCGCGCCGCGGCTTGATGGCGAGGCTGGTCGCGGCGTTCGGCAGCTCGCACAGTCCGGCGCTGAACAGTCCGGCGGAGGACATGGCGGAGCACGCGGCGCGCGACCGGCGCTTTCAGGGGCACCGCGATCGGGAAGGCCGGCCGGCGACCTACGAGGCGCTGCTGGCGGCGGCGCCGGCGGGCATCGAGGCGCAGATCGCGCCGGAGCGCATCGCCGAGCGCGTGGCGGCCTGCGCCCGGCACCTCGAGCGGCTCGCGGGCGCGATCCGTGCGGCGCGCCTCGACGCGCTCATCGTGGTGGGCGACGACCAGCACGAGCAGTACTTCGACGACAACATGCCGGCCTTCCTCGTGTACGGCGGGCGCACGATCGCCAACGGCCCGCTCGACCTGCCGCCCGAGGCGCCCGCGTACTGGAAGCGTGCGCGCTCGCAGTATCACGAGCCCGCGGGCGTGCGGGAGTACCCGGTGGCCGCCGCGCTTGCGCTGTACCTCGTGCACAGCCTCGTCGAGAGCGATTTCGACCTCGCCTTCGGCGCGCGGCTGCCGCGGCCGCGGGGCGAGGGGCACGCCTTCGGCTTCGTGCACCGGCGGCTGCTCGGCGGCGAGGCGCTACCCGTGGTGCCGGTGGTCGTCAATACCTATTACCCGCCGAACCAGCCGCGGCCGGCGCGCTGCCTGGCGCTCGGACGCGCGATCGGGCAGGCGATCGAAGGCTTCGGCGAGGATTTGCGCGTCGGCCTCCTCGCCTCGGGCGGCTTGAGCCACTTCACCGTGGATGAGGCCCTCGATCGCCAGGTGCTCGAGGCCTGCCGCGCGGGCGACGGCGCGGCGCTCGCGGCATTGCCGCCGGCGAAGCTCGACTCGGGCGCCTCCGAGATCCGCAACTGGATCGTCGTCGCGGGCGCGGCCGAGGGCCTCGCATGCGAATGGATGGAATACGTGCCGCTTTACCGCACGCCGGCGGGCACCGGCTGCGGCATGGCGTTCGCCGCGTGGCGCGCATGAAGCTCATCATCGCCACCCCCAGCCCGTTCGCGCGCAAAGCGCGCATCGCGCTCCTCGAGAAGGGGCTGCCGCACGAGCTCGGGGTGCAGAACCCCTGGCAGTCGGCGATCGCGGAGAACCCGCTCGGCAAGGTGCCGGCGCTGGTGCTGGAGGAGGGCCGCGTGGTGCACGACTCGAGCGTGATCGTCGAGTACCTCGAGACGCTCGGCGCGCCGCCGCCGCTCATTCCCGCCGCGCCGGCGGAGCGCGTGGCGCACCGGCAGGTCGAGGCGATCGCCGACGGCATCTGCGATGCCGTGGTGCTGAGCGTTCTGGAGCGGGCGCGCGAAGCGCAGAGCGCCGACTGGCTGGCGCGCCAGCGGCGCAAGATCGTGCTCGGGCTGGACGAGCTCGAGCGGCTTCTCGCCGGCAAGTTCTTCACCGCCGCGGGCTACGGGCTCGCCGAGATCGCCACCGGCTGCGCGCTCGGCTACCTCGACCTGCGCTACGCCGAGCTCGACTGGCGCGCGGCGCATCCGCGCCTCGCGGCGCTCTTCGCGCGGCTCTCGTCGCGGCCGGCCTTCGTCGCCACGGTACCGAGCGCCCAGGACATCCCGCGCCAGGCCTGACCTGATGATTTTCCGCAGACCTGCGCTCGTCAGAACAACGTTGTTTTGACCCCGTTCGCCCGCAGCGCCTCGAGCAGGGCGTCGGTGTGCGTGCGGTCACGGGTCTCGATCAGGAACTCGACCTCCGGCGAGCGCACCGAGGCGGTGCCGAAGATGCGCTGGTGCTGGATCTCGACGACGTTGCCGCCGGCCCCGGCGATGATCGCGGCGACCTTGGCGAGGCTGCCCGAGACGTCGGGCATGGTGACGCGCAGGCGCACCAGGCGCCCGTCGCGCACCAGGCCGCGCATCAGCACCGAGGCCAGCATGCGGCTGTCGATGTTGCCGCCGGTGATCGGGATGCCGACGCGCCGGCCGGCGAAGCGCGCCGGCTGCTCGAGCAGCGCCGCGAGGCCGGCGGCGCCGGCGCCTTCGGCCACGGTCTTCTCGATCTCGATCAGCGCCACGACCGCGCGCTCGATGGTCTCCTCGGCCACCACGAGCACCTCGTCGACCTGCTGGCGCACGATGGCGAGCGTCGTCTCGCCGACGTGCTTCACCGCGATGCCCTCGGCGATGGTGTCGCCGCCGCACTCGAGCGGCAGGCCGGCGAGGCGCTGGTGCATCGAGGCGTAGTGGGCCGACTCCACCCCGACGACGCGGATGGCGGGATTGAGCGCCTTGGCGGCGATGGCCATGCCCGAGATGAGGCCGCCGCCGCCGACCGGCACCACGAGCATCTCGAGCGCCGGCACCGCGTGCAGCATCTCGAGCGCGAGCGTGCCCTGGCCGGCGATCACCAGCGGATCGTCGTACGGATGCACGAACACGAGGTGCTCGCGCGCGGCGCGCGCGTGCGCGTGCTCCGCCGCCTCGGCCAGGGTCTCGCCTTCGAGCAGCACGGTGGCGCCGTGCACCTGGGTATTGCGCACCTTGGTGTTGGGCGAGCCCTTGGGCATGACGATGGTGGCCGGGATGCCGAGCCGCGCGGCGTGGTAGGCCACGGCCTGGGCGTGATTTCCGGCGCTCATGGCGATCACCCCCCGCCGGCGCTCCGCTTCGCCCAGGGCGAGCAGCTTGTTCAGCGCGCCGCGCTCCTTGAACGAGGCGGTGAACTGCAGGTTCTCGAACTTGAGGAACACCCGCGCGCCGGTGAGCCGCGACAGGGTGCGGCTCTCCACGCACGGCGTGTTCTCGATGGCGCCGGCGAGGCGGGCCGCCGCCAGGCGGATCGCCTCGAGCGAAGGGGCGTCGGTGGAAATCGCCACCCGCCGAGTGTATCTGAGTAGAATGGTCCGCCCGATGGAACGCGAAGCGCACATCGCCGGCCATCTCGCCGAAGCCGGGCGCCCCGCCGACGAGCAGTACCGCCTGCTGGTCGAGTGCATCGCGGACGCGGCCATCTGCCTGCTCGACGTCACCGGCCGCGTGGTGAGCTGGAACGCGGGCGCCGAGCGCATCCAGCGCTATGCGCCGCGCGACATCCTCGGGCGGCATCACTCGGTGTTCTACACGGTGGAGGAGCGCGCGGCGGGCCGTCCCGACGCCGCGCTGCAGCGCGCCGAGCGCGAAGGGCGCCACGAGGAGCAGGGCTGGCGCCTGCGCAAGGACGGCACCCGCTTCTGGGCCGAGGTGGCGATCAGCGCCCTGCGCGGGCCGCGCGGCGAGCCGCGCGGCTTCGCGAGCGTCACGCGCGACCTCACCGAGCGCCAGCGCGAGCGCGAGAACGAGGTGATGCTCGCGGCGATGTTCGAGCGCACGCCGGCGGGCATCGTGCTCGCCGACCCCACCGGGCGCTTCGTGCACGCCAACGCCACCTTCCGGCGCCTGCTGGGCTACGGCGAGGCCGAGCTCGCGGGCAAGAGCATCGGCGACGTGGTCCACCCCGAGGACGCCGAGACCGCCTGGCAGATCTTCGGCGACCTGGTGCAGGGGCGGCGCAACCAGGCGGAGTTCGAGAAGCGCTACCTGCGCAAGAGCGGGCAGGCCATCTGGGCGCGCAGCACCGTGGCCCGCGTGCCCGACGCCGAGGGGCGGCTGCGCTACCTCCTCGCCATGGTCGAGGACATCACCGAGCGCGAGCGCGCCTACGAGGCGCTGCGCGAGAGCGAGGCGCGGCTGCAGGCGTTCACCCGCCACAGCCCGGCGGCCATGTTCCTCAAGGACCGCGAGGGCCGCTACCGCTTCGTCAACCAGCGGTTCCTGCACCGCCTCGGGCTCGCCCGCGAGCAGGTGATCGGCCACACCGACGAGGAGCTTTTCACCCCGCAGCGCGCCCAGGGCAGCGCGGCCCACGGCGCCGACGTGCTGGCGCGCGGCCTGCCGGTGCAGTTCGAGGAAACCGTGCAGTCCCTCGACGGGGAGCGCTCGTTCATGGTCACGCTGTTTCCGGTGTTCGACGGCGCCGGCGCGGTGGTCGGCGTCGGCGGGGTGGCCACCGACATCACCGAGCGCAAGCAGGTCGAGCAGGCGCTGCGCGAGCAGCGCACGCTGCTCGCCGAGGCGCAGAAGCTGGCGGGGCTGGGCTGCTGGGAGTGGGACCCGGCGAGCGGCCGCCTCACCTGGTCCGACGAGCTCTACCGCATCTACGGCCTGCAGCCGGGCGCGTACCGTCCCACCTTCGAGAGCTACCTCGAGCGCGTGCACCCGGAGGACCGCCAGGCGGTCGCCGCGGCGCTTTCGCGCGCCCTGGTGCAGGGGCGCGGCTTCATGCTGGAGGAGCGCATCCTGCGCCCCGACGGCGAGCTGCGCCACCTGCGCACGCGCGGCGAGCCGGTGGGCGAGGCCGGCGGCCCGCCCTCGATGATCGTCGGCACCTGCCTCGACGTCTCGGACGAGAAGGCCGCCGAGGCGGCGCTGCGCGCGCTGTCGCGCCGGCTGGTCGAGGCCGAGGAAAGCGAGCGGCGCCGCATCGCGCGGGAGCTGCACGATCGTGTCGGGCAAAACCTGTCAGCGCTCAACATCAACCTGGACATCGTGCTCGGCCGGCTGGAGGATTCGGCGCTGCGCCGGCGCCTGGAGGACTCGCTTTCGCTCGTCGATGCCACCCTGCAGTCCATCGAGAACGTGATGGCCGACCTGCGCCCGGCCCTGCTCGACGAGTACGGCCTGGGGGCGGCGCTCGCGTGGTACGGCGAGGAGTACGCGCAGCGCACCGGGATCCGCGTCGGCGTGGAGGCGTTCGACGGCGCCAAGCGCCTCGCGCCCGAGACCGCGGTGGCCCTGTTCCGCATTGCGCAGGAGGCCTTCACCAACGCGGCGAAACATTCCTCTGCTAAAAGGATTGCCGTGACGCTCGAGGAACGCAACGGCGAGGTGACCCTCTCGGTGAGCGACGACGGCTGCGGCTTCGACGCCGCGCAGGCGCCGCGCGGCCGCTGGGGCATGACCACCATGCGCGAGCGCGCCCAGGCCGCGGGCGGCCGCCTGGCCGTCGAATCCGTTCCAGGAAAGGGAACCACCGTTCGCGCCGCGGTGCCCATGACGCCATGACCATCCGCATACTCATCGCCGACGACCACGCCGTGGTCGCCGAGGGCCTGAAGCACGTGGTGCAGGCGCAGCCCGACATGGAGGTGATCGCGCTCGCGGTGGACGGGCGCGAGGCGGTGCGCCAGGCGCGCGAGCTCGCTCCCGACGTGGTGCTGATGGATCTCTCGATGCCCGAGCTGAACGGGGCGGATGCCACGCGCGCCATCCTCGAGCGCTCCCCGGAGTGCCGGGTGATCGTGCTGTCGATGTACGCCGAGCGCGAATACGTGCGGCGCGCGCTGAAGGCGGGCGCCGCCGGCTACGTGGTCAAGCGCTCGGCCGCCAAGGAAGTGGTGGACGCCATCCGCGCGGTGCACGCCGGCCAGCGCTACCTCAGCCCGCGGGTCGCCGACGTGGTGATCGACGACTACGCGGGCGACGAGCGCGACGATCCGCTCGCGCGCCTGTCCGCGCGCGAGCGCGAGGTGCTGCAGCTGCTCGCCGAGGGCCACACCGGCGCGCAGATCGCCGAGCGGCTGTCGCTGTCGCAGAAGACGGTCGAAACCTACCGCGCGCGCCTGGTGGAGAAGCTCGGCATCCGCGACGTGGCGGGGCTCGTGCGCTTCGCCATCCAGCGCGGGCTCGTTTCGCTGGACTGAACGCCTGTCGGGCGATTCCCCACGCCGATTGTCGCCCCCGCCTGACTGACGGCGCGGGCCGGGGCATCTAGCATGCCGTTGCATCGGGTCCGCCTCGCGCACGGTGTTCCGCGACCGGCGCTTCCTCCTTCCCCCTCCCCTCGAAGCTTCGGCGGGACGTGCCGGGCGGACCCGAAGCCTTCCGCATGCACCTGCTCCTCGTCGGCGCCGATTCGAGCGACCTCCTGCCCATCTGCCAGCAGCTCGAGGCGCACGGCGTGCGCGTGCGCCGCGCGCCGCCGGGCCACGCGGCGCTGCGCGAGGTGCTCGGCGGCGGCTTCGCCGCGGTCCTCATCGAAGGCGGACTCGAGGGCTACGAGACCGCCGCGGCGATCCGCAGCCTGCGCCGGCCGCTGCCCATCGTGTTCCTCGGCGCCGAGGGCGAGCGGCGCGCCGAGCGCCGCGACCCGCAGTGCGCGTTCCTGCGCACCCCGGTGAGCGTCGAGGCGCTGTGCGGCTACCTGGAGGCGCTTTCCTCGAGCTCGACGCCGAGCGACACGAGCCGCGCCACGCGCTCCTCGAGGTCGCGCTCGATGCGCCGGGGCTCGGTCACGTCCTGAACCAGCACCACGGCGCCGACGACGCGCGCGTCGAGGCCGTGCAGGGGAAAGGCGGACACCGCGATGGTTTTCATCACCCCGTCGAGGC
>DATLGR010000270.1:0-9630 GCA_035540415.1 Burkholderiales bacterium
GGGAAACACGGCAATGCCCATGCTCGCGGTAACACGCAGCTCGCGGCTCGCGAGCTGCACCGGGCGCTCGAGCGCCTCGGCCAGCTTGCGCGCCACCACCGCGGTATCGCCGGGCTGGGCGAGATCGACGAGCAGGATCACGAACTCATCGCCGCCCAGCCGCGCGACCGTGTCGCCGGGGCGGACCGCTTTCTGCAGGCGGGTGCTGACCTCGAGCAGCAGCGCGTCGCCCTCGCCGTGGCCCCAGGAGTCGTTCACCAGCTTGAAGTGATCGAGGTCGACGAAGATGAGCCCGACGTAGCCGCTGGTGCGCCGCGCATGGACGATTGCCTGCTCGACGCGGTCGCGCAACAGCGTGCGGTTGGGAAGGCCGGTGAGCGCGTCGTGGTTGGCGAGGTGCTGGATGTGCGCCTCGTAGCGCTTGCGCTCGCTCAAATCGTGCAGCGACACCACCAGCACCGGCTTGCCCTCCACCTCGGTCGAGGCGACCTGCATCTCGGCCGGCCGGATGGCGCCGCCGGGGAGCACGATCTCGACGTCGGCCGGGCGCCCGTCGGCGAGCGGCAGGCCGAGCGGCGCGCCTTCGAGCTCTTCGATGCGGCGGCCGAACAGCGTCGCCGCCGCCGGGTTGGCGAAGAGCGTGTTGCCCTGCGGATCGATGAGGAGCAGCGGCTCGGCGGTGGCCTGCACGATGCCCTTCAGCCTCGCCTCGCTCTCCGCCGTGATGCGCTCGGCGCGCTTGCGCTCGGTGATGTCGCGCGAGATGACGAGCACCGCCCCGACGCCCCCTCCCGGGGTGCGCTCCGGGGCGAAGCGCGCCTGGTAGTGCCGCAGCCCGCGCGGACCCGCGAAGCTGTACTCCGCCGTGACCACCTCGGCCCCGTCGAGCACCCGGCGAATCGCCGGCTCCCAGGTTGCCCGCACGTCCTCGGGCATGGGCGGCTCGCGCAGGCTGCGGCCCACGAGCGCCGCCGCCGCAAACCCGGTGCCCTTCTCCACGGCGGCATTTACGAAGGTGCAGCGCAGCTCGGCGTCGACGCGGAAGACGCCGTCGGGCAGGTTTTGCGCAAGCGCGCGGTACTCCTCCTCGGCGCGAATCCGATCGGTAATGTCGCGGCTTGCCAGCACCCGAATCGCCTCGCCCCCGGGGCTCGTCCCCTGCGACACCACGACTTCCTGGTGGCGCACCTCGCCGTCGCGCCGGCGCACGCGCACCTGCACCGGCTGCCGCGGCTCGCGGCCGTTCAGTTGCCGTTCGAAGCGCTCGCGCAGCCCGGCAGGGTCATCGAGCACCGTGGTGTCCCCGAAGCGCCGGCCGAGCAGCTCGTCGGGGCGGTAGCCGAGCAGCGTCGCCGACGACGGGCTGACATACACGAAGCGCCACGCCGCGTCGGTGGCGCAGATCGTGTCGCTGACGTTCTCGACGAGCGAGCGATAGTAGGCCTCCTGGCGGCGCAGCTCCTCCGCTGCCCGGACCCGCGCGGTGACGTCGCGGGCGATGGCCATGACGGACACGATGGTTCCGGCGGCGTCGCGTTCCGGGAGGAAGCGCGCCTCGAAGTGCAGCATTCCTTTCTCGCCGGGAAACGGAAACTCCTCCTGCTGCTCCACGCCGGCGGCAACGCATTTCCGGCACGCCGACCCGAAGATCTGCAGGAAGGGCTCCGGCAAATCCATCGCCTCGAGCGCGCGGCCGAGATAGAACGCCGGCGCACGCCCGGTAAACCGTATGACGGCGTCGTTGATGAAGTGGCACACGAGGTTGCGGTCGAACCGCGACACGACGTCGGGGAGGTTCTGGACCAGCGTGCGGAAGTCCTGCTCGCGCCTGCGCAGCGCCTCTTCCATGCGCTTGCGCGCGGTGATGTCGGTGCCGACACCGCGATAGCCGCTGAATCGGCCGTGGGCGTCGAACACCGGCTCGCCGCTCAGCTCGAGATAGCCCGCCTCGCCGTTCGGGAGTTCCTGGCGGCATTCGAGGCCGCGAAAGGGCTTGCGCGCCGCGAGGACGGCGCGGTGCTCGTCCCATCCGCCGGCGATCGGCGCCAGCCCCGGCACCTCCCAGCGGCGCTTGCCGAGCATCTCGGCAGGGGGGAGGGTGGAGCGGCGCGCCGCGCCGCCGTCGAGGCGCACGAAGCGCAACTCCTCGTCGAGCTCCCAGTACCAGTCCGAGGAGAGCTCGACCAGGCTGCGGAAGCGCGTTTCGCTCTCGCGCAGCGCGCGCTCGGCGCGCTTGCGCTCCGAGATGTCCATCATGGCGCCGATCATGCGCACCGGCCGCCCGCCGCCGTCGCGCACGAGGAAGCCCCGGTCGAAGACGTCCGCATAGGTGCCGTCGGCGCGCAGGAAGCGGTATTCGCCGCTCCACGCCTGGGTGCCATCGTCGATCGCCGCATGGATCGACTCGAGCACCGCGGCCTTGTCCTCGGGATGGAGGTAATCGGTCCAGGACTCGAGCGTCGGGGCCGGCGAATGGCCGAAGAGCGCGCGGTAGCCCTCGTTCCACGCCACGGCCCCCGTCTCGAGCGTCCAGTCCCACACCGCGTCGTTCGTCGCCTTGGCGAGGATTTCGCCGCGCGCCACGCTCTCGTGCAGCGCACGCTCCTGCGCGAGGCGCTCGGTGATGTCGCGCCCGATGCGCGCGGCCCCGGTGATGCGGCCGGTTTCATCGCGCAGGGGCGCGAGCCCCAGGGAGATGTGCACGCGCGAGCCGTCGCGCCGCAACCGGACGGTGTCGAAGCTCGGCACGCGCTCGCCGGCCAGCACCCGCTCGAGGATGCCCTGCTCCGCCGCCTGGAGCTCCTGCGGGATCAGCCGCGACACCGGCTGCCCGAGGATTTCGTGCGGCTCGTACCCGTAGAGGCGCCGCGCGCCGTCGTTCCAGGTGAGGATGGTGCCGAGGACGTCGACCTGCAGGATCGCATCGTCGGAGGCCTCGACGATGTCGGCGAGGCGCTCGAGCTCGGCTTCGCGGCGCTTCGCCTCCGTGATGTCCTCGTTCACGACCAGCGCGCCGATGCGCTGCCCGGCGTCGTCCAGGATCGGCGCGGCGGCGTTGCGGATGACCTTGCGCGTGCCGTCGAAGCACTCGATCTCGATCTCGTCGCCGATGCGGGTCTCGCCGTGGGTGAGCGCGCGCGCGAGCGGCCACTCCTCCGCGGCGATGGCCCGGCCGCTGTGCAGCCACGACCCCTTGTACTCGCCGTACTGCTCGATGCCGACGTAGCGCGCGCCCGCCCAGATCTGCCGGCCGGCGGCGTTGCCCAGGACGATGCGGCCGGTCTCATCGGTCATCCAGACGCCCACCGGCAGCACCTCCACCAGCTTTCGCAGCCGGCTCTCCTCGAGCCGCGCCTGCTCGCGCGCCTGGCGGGCTTCGGTGATGTCGAACACCGCGGACTGAATGGCCACCAGCTGCCCTGCTCGATTTCGCAGCGCGGCGACGTTGCCCGTAATCCAGCGCACGGCGCCGTCGGCGCGGCGCATGCGGACCTCCATGTCGCGCAGCGCGTTGCGAGTGGCGAGTTCCTGGACGATCGCCTCGCGCACCGCCGGGTCGGTGTAGAGGGCGGCGCTGTTGGGTACCGCCGCGAGGAGCGGCGCCGCGCTGTCGTAGCCGAAGATCCGCGCGTACGCTCGGTTGACGGTGAGGAACGTCCCGTCGGGCCGCGTGAGGGCCACGCCGACGACCGTGCTCTTGAACATCTCCCGGTAGCGGCGGTCGAGCGCGCGTGGCAGGACGATGCCCGCCTGCGCCGCCGCCACGTACAGCAGCCACAGGCTCCAGAGCCGGGCGAGATGGCCCGCAACACCGGCCGCGTCGGCCGGATGCTCTGCGAGCGCGAAGGCGAGGCCGGCGAGCGCGGTGGCGCCGATCGCGCCCCGCAACGCCGATCTGACCGAAGGCTCGAGGCGCTCCGCGCCGCGGTCGAGCCGCAGGTAGGTCATTGCGAGCGCGAGGAACGCCGCGAGCTGCAGCAAGATCTCCTGCGGCGACACGCCCGCTCCGCCGTGGCGCGGCAGCGCGTCGCTCAGCACCGCCGCAAGCCCCGCCACCGCGAGCGCCCACACCGCGCCAAGAGTGAGCACGGCGACCAGCCGCCGGCGCGCGAGCAGCGGTGCCGCCGCGATCAGCGCCGCCTGCAGCACGCAGGCGAACTGCGAGAGGCTGAGGAGCTGGTCGTCCGTGGCGAGCTGCAGCCAAAGGCCGCCGAGCCAGGCCTGCGCAACATCGAGGAGCGCGATGGCCGGCAATCCGAACGCAACGAAGCGCAACACCCGGGTGCGGGCCGCGCTGGAGGCGTTCGAGACCGCGACAAGCATCATCACCGCGCAGGCCGCGGCAAGAAGCTGGGCGAGCACATGGAACGCGCCGAAATGAAGGCCGGCGAGCGCTCCCAGGGCAAGCGTCACCCCGAGCGGAATGCCCCAAGTCACATCGAGTGCTGTCACCGGCGTTGACGCCGCCGCACCGTCGCGGCGTGGCATGAAGCTGCGGCCGAGGATCACTCCGCATTCCCCCCTGAAACTCCTGCTTCTTCTTCGGTTTCTAATTCTTCTTCTAGTACTTCTCCATGTAGGGATTTCCCCCACCCTGTTGTCGGTCTTTTCCCCTACATACCAGACGCCGCTCTGAAAAGGTATTCGTAAAAGTACTGATCACTGATCGGCGCGCGAATGCGCGCCGTTGCGGGCGGGCGGCGACTTCACCTCGTGGAAGACGCTGACGTAGTGGCTGATGGATCCGTCCGGGCGGCGGATGGCGCGCACGCTGCGCCATTCGCGGTACACCGAGCCGTTCACGCGCCGCGCCCATTGCGTGCCGGACCAGTAGCCCTCGCGCTGCACGATCTCGTAGACCTGGTCGTAGTACTCCGGCGGCTGCAGGGCGTTGCGCAGCTGCCGGACCGGCTGGCCGAGCACCTCGTCGCGCGAATGGCCGGTGAGGTCGCAGAACGCCTTGTTCACCGTGAGGACCGTGCCGTCGGCGGCGGTGATGAGGATCGCTTCGGTCATGCCCTCGAGCGCATGACCCGCGAGGAGCAGCTTCTCTTCGCTCTCGTGCAGGTCGGTCACGTCGTGCGAGGTGAGCAGCAGGCGCCGGCGGGGCTCGCCGTTCGCCGGCACGTCCCCGGCGAACGGCTGGACGCGCATGCGGTAGCGGCGAACGCGTCCTTCGCGGTCGACCAGGCGCAGCGCGATGTCGCGGGGCCTGCCGGTGGCCGCCACACGCAGGAGCGCGAGGCGCGCCTTGTCGGCGTCGTCGGGCGGCGCGCGACGCAGGCTGTCGGCACCGGGCTCGAGGTCGGCGCCGTCCAGGATGCGCGCATACGAAGGGCTGGTATAGATCCAGCCGCCGTTCTCGTCGACCATGGCGACCAGGTCGGCGACGTTTTCGGCGATCAGCCGGTAGCGCTCCTCGCTCGCGCGCACCGCGTCGCGCGCACGGGCCAGGCGCCGGTTCTGCCGGTGCACCACCGCCCCCACGGCGCAGGTGTAGCCGAGCACGCCCGCGAAGCACAGCGCCGAGACGAGCGCGCTCGTCTCGGGCTCATAGCGCCACTGCGCGATCCCCACGTAGAGCGCGGCGCCGGCCGCGGCGAACGCCGCCGAGAGCGCCGCGCCGGGCAGGCCGCGGTTGACCACGGCGTTGAGGAGCGTCGCCCCGAGCAGCATGTACGCGATCCACGCCGGGAACCCGAGGTGCGCGACCCAGGCGCCGAGCAGGGCCGAGTCGATGAGCAGGTTGTCGAGCTCCGCCCGGGAGGGGCGCGCAGACTGCATGGCGCGCCAATAGGCGAGGTGCGGGTAGACCAGGAACTGCAGCGCGAGCAGCACCCAGGCGGCCGCCGTGGCCTCGCGCTCCCACAGGTGCACGCCGAGCGCGACGCAGCAGTACGCGAACGCGGCGGTCCGTACCGTGTAGTTCGTTCGCACCAGCTGGGGCGCTTGCATGGCCCTGCCCTCCGCTCGACAAGGAAACACTAGGCGCCGCCCGGGGGCCGCGCTGTGAAGATTTGTCAGATAATCGGGGCATGACGACCCAGCTCGAATCCCTGCGCCGGCACTCGCTCGTAGTCGCGGACACCGGCGACATCGACGCGGTGGCGCGCTGGAAGCCGCAGGACGCCACCACCAATCCGTCGCTCCTGCTCGCCTCCGCCGAGGACCCGCGCTACCGGCCGCTCGTCGAGCGCGCGATCGGCCGCGCGCGCGGCGACATCCCGGCGGCAATGGATGCGCTTTTCGTCCAGTTCGGCGTGGAGATCCTGAAGCACGTCGCCGGCCGCGTCTCCACCGAGGTCGATGCGCGCCTGTCCTTCGACGCGGAAGCCTCGGCCGCGCGGGCCCGGCGCCTGATCGATCTGTATGAGCGCTCGGGCGTGTCGCGCGAGCGGGTGCTCGTGAAGCTCGCCGCCACCTGGGAAGGCATCCGCGCCGCGCGCCTGCTCGAGCGCGAAGGCATCCACTGCAACATGACGCTTCTTTTCTCCTTCGCCCAGGCCGTGGCCTGCGCCGAGGCCGGGGTCACCCTGATCTCGCCATTCGTCGGCCGGATCTACGACTGGCACCGCCAGGCGCGCAGGCTCGACGACATCCCCGTGGCGGAGGATCCCGGCGTCGCCTCGGTTACGCGCATCTACCACTACTACAAGCAGCACGGCTATCCCACGCAGGTCATGGGCGCGAGCTTCCGCAAGACGGGCCAGATCCTCGCGCTCGCGGGCTGCGATCTGCTCACCATCGCCCCCGACCTCCTCGAGCAGCTCGCCAGGGCCGAGGGCGAGGTGCCGCGGCACCTGTCGCCCGAGGAAGCGAAGCGCCACCCCATCGCGCGGCTCGCCTTGGACGAGAAGGCCTTTCGCTGGCTGCACAACGAAGACGCCATGGCGACCGACAAGCTCGCCGAGGGCATCCGCCGCTTCGACGCCGACGCGCGCAAGCTCGAAAAGCTCATCACCTCGCTTGCCGCCGCCTCCGTCGGCGCCTAGCCCGGGTCAGGCGGCGCGGTCAGGCCCGTTGCGCGGGCCCCGGCCGGTCCAGCGCGCCCACAGCCAGCCGGCGAGGTAGGCGAGCGCCGGCACGGCGATGCCGAGCAGCAGCGGCCGCAGGGCACGGCCGGGCTCGACGTCCTCGCCGAAGGCGAGGATGGTGAAGATGTTGAGCGCCGCCACCAGCCCCCAGATGGCGGTGAACAGCAGCCAGAGCTTCTTCCACAACGGCATCAGCGCAGCGTACGCGCCTTTTGCAGCTCCGCCGCGGCACGGCTCGCCTCGGCGAGTGCCTGGCGGTGCGCCTCGCGACGCGCCGGCTCGTCGAGCAGCGCCGCCGCGTCCACGTGCGCCACGAGGCGCTTCTGCGCCTCCGGCAGCGTCTCGAGCAGCGTCGCGAGCGCCTCGAGCTGCACGCGCAGCTCGAAGTGCTCGTGCTCCACGGTGCGCTTGAGCTCGGCCGCGGTGCGAATCCAGCGCCCATCGCGCCCCCCGGCGCGGCGCATGTGCGCCTCCAGCGCGGCACGCGCCGCCGCCGCGCGCTCGGCGCGCCGGTCGGCCTCGAGGCGCCGCCGCAGGATCTCGCGCGCGCCGAGCAGGTAATGCTCGGTCGCCTCGGCGAGCTCGGCGTTGCGCCACGCCTGGACGCGGCGCAGGCTTTCCTCGATCGGCTCGAGCGCCGAGCGCTGGCCCGGCGCGAGCAGGCTCGCCGTCGCCGCGGAGGCCGCGGTGCGCGCCGCCTGGAGCTCGCTGCGCCGGTTCGCCTCGCGCTGCAGCGCGGCGCCGGCAACCGCCAGGAGCGCCACCGCCAGCGCCGCGAGCGCGACCGTCCGGACCCGGAGCTTCATGCGCGCAGGATAGCCCGGACGCGGCGCCCCCGAGGAGCAGATAGTTCTCGCCTACGGCGAGCCGAGGTCGATGAGCCCCAGGCGGGCCGCTTCGCGCAGCAGGCCGATCGCATCGCGCACGCCGAGCTCATGGACCGGCTCGGCGCGGTGGGTATCGATGGTGCGGGGGCTCAAGCCGAGCTGCGAGGCGATCTCGCGCGTGGTGCGGCCCTGCGCCACGAGCTTCAGCACCTCGCGCTGGCGCGGCGTGATGCGCGGGCGCTCGCTGCTCGCGCCGCGGCGCGCGATCGCCGGGCTGAGGTAGATCTCGCCCGCGCTCACCGCGCGCAGCGCGAGCTCCATCTCCTCGCTCGCCGAGCGCTTGAGGAGATAGCCGCGCGCGCCCGCGGCGAGCGCCTCGGCGACGTATTCCTCGGCCGCGTGCATCGACAGGATGATCACGCGCACCTGCGGCAGGTTGTGCTTGAGCCAGGCGGCGAGCTCCAGCCCGGTCATGCGCGGCATGCCGATGTCGGTGATGACGATGTCGGGCGCGTCGCGGGTCGCGGCCTCCACCGCTTCCTCCCCGTCGTCGGCCTCGAGCACCGCGCTTACCTCGGGAAGGTCCTCGAGCAGCCGGCGGATTCCGGCGCGCACCAGGCGATGATCGTCGGCCAGCAGGATCTTCACAGCGGAAACCTCGCCTCGATCTGCGTGCCGCCGCCCTCGCGGGGGCGGATCTGCAGGCGCCCGCCCACGAGCTCGGCGCGGTCGAACAGGTTACGCAGGCCGAGCGAGCGGGCGTCGGAACCTGAACGCAGCGCCGCCTGCACGTCGAAGCCGCGGCCGTCGTCGGCCACCTCGAGCACCAGCTCGGCACGCTCCTCGCGCAGCGTCACCCACGCCTGCCCGGCCTGCGCGTGGCGCAGCACGTTGGTGAGCGCCTCCTGGGCGATGCGAAAGCACGCCACCTCCAGCGGCTTGGACAGCCGCCCGGGCTCGATGTCGGCCTCCAGGCGCACCTTGATTCCATGCGGGCGCACGTGCTGCTCCAGATGCGCCTTCAGCGCGGCGGCGAGGCCCAGGTCGTCGAGCTGCGGAGGGCGCAGCGCGAGCGTCACGTCGCTCACCTCGTCGATGAGGCGCTCGGACTGCGCGATGGCGCGCTCGAGGACCGCCGGCTCGGCGCGCTTGCGCAGCGACTTGAGATCGAGCGCCAGTGCCGTCAGCTCCTGGCCGATCTGGTCGTGGAGCTCGCGCGAGATGCGCCCGCGCTCCTGCTCCTCCACGCGCAGCAGGCGCGCCATGAGCTCCTGCTGGCCGCTCAGGGCGCGCCGGAACTGCCCCCGCACGCGCGCCGCGATGCCATAGACGAGGACCGCGCTGACGGCGAACAGCGCGAGGGTAAGCGCGAGAGCGGTCAGCAGCCACTCACGGTGGCGCGAGAACAGCAGCTCGGCCGGAATCCCCGCGAGCACGCGCCAGCCGGTGTCGGGCACCTCGCGGCCGATATAGAGGCGCTCCACGCCATCGAGCCCCCGCACCATGCGCGCCGGGCCCAGACCCGCATTTGCGCCCGCATTTGTGCCCAGCTGCCCGATCAGTCCTTCCAGCGACGCGCCGCGCCACGTGCGCCCGCCCGGAGCACGGGCCAGCAAGCGCCCCTGGCGGTCCGCGATGGAGACGGACGAGCCGGCCGGCAGGTCGAAATCCTGCAGCAGCTCGTCGAAGTACTTCGGCGACACCGCGGTGGAGAGCACGCCCATGACGCGTCCCGCGGCGTCGGCGACCGGATGCGCGAAGATCACGAT
>DATLGR010000271.1:0-10191 GCA_035540415.1 Burkholderiales bacterium
CCCATGAAAAGCAGCGGCGGGCTCGGGGCGAGGAGCAGGATGGCCGAGAGCGCCTTCAGCGCCTTTTCGTCGGCGAGCGACGCGAGGCGCTCGCCGTGCGCGCGGTTGCCGATCTGGTCGTGGTTCTGCATGAAGTCCACGAACCGCTCGGGCGGCAGGTGGGCGCTCGGCTCGCCGCGCGGCTCGCCGCTGAAGGGCGACACTTCGCCCTGGTAGGCGAAGCCCTCCGCCAGGCAGCGCGCCAGGTGCTTCGCGGGCGCCTCGGCGTAGGCGCCGTAGTAGCCGTCCGACTCGCCGGTCGCGAGCACGTGGTAGGCGTGGTGCGAATCGTCGTTCCATTGCGCGTCGTAGCGCCCCTCGCCGAGAAAGCGCGCCTGGTTGGCATCGTTCTCCAGCACCAGGTGCACGTGCCGCCCCGGAAGCCGCTCGCGCACCGTCGCCGCGATCTCCTCCAGGATGTGCCGCGGCGAGTCGTCGACGATGGCATGGACCGCATCGAAGCGCAGGCCGTCGAAGTGGTACTCCTCCAGCCAGTAGAGCGCGTTGTGGAGGAAGAACGCCCGCACCGCCGGCACGCCGTAGTCGATCGCCGCGCCCCAGGGGGTCTTGTGCTTGTCGGTGAAGAACTGCGGCGCGTACGTGTGCAGGTAGTTGCCCTTCGGCCCGAAGTGGTTGTAGACCACGTCGAGGAATACCATGAGCCCCGCCTTGTGCGCCGCCTGCACCAGCGCCTTCAGGTCCTCCGGGCGCCCGTAGCGGCTGTCGGGCGCGTACGGCAGCACCCCGTCGTAGCCCCAGTTGCGCCGCCCGGCGAAGTCGGCGAGCGGCATGAGCTCGAGCGCCGTCACCCCGAGCGCCTTCAGGTGCGCGAGCTTGTCGGCCACGGCGCCGTAGCGCCCCTGCGAAGCGAACGCGCCCACGTGCAGCTCGTAGATCACCGCCTCGCGCCAGGGCCGTCCGCGCCAGCCGCCGTCGGCCCAGGCGAAGGCCGCCGGATCGACGATCTCGCTCGGGCCGTCGGCATCCTGCGGCTGGAAGCGCGAAGCCGGATCGGGCACCTCCGCGCCGCCGTCGATGCGGTAGCGATAGCGCGTGCCGGCGGCGGCGCGCGCGGTGAGCTCGAAGAACCCGTCCTCGCGCCGCTGCATCGGAAGATGCTCGCCGTTCATCGACACGTCCACCGAGCGGGCCTGGGGCGCCCAGATCCGGAAGCGCACGCCGGCGCCGGTGAGCTCGGCCCCGAAGGGCATGGAATGACGCCGGGTCAGGGTCGTTTGCGTGGCCACCATCGTTCCAGGAGATCCGCTGCCCAGTCCTTGCCGGCGAGACCGAAAGCGAGCGCCAATGCAAGAACCAGGCCGGCCAGGACGACGAGGAAGCTCTGCCGGACGATGTCGCCGCCGATGCCCATCTGGTCGAGGGCGATGAGCACGACGAAGGTGAGGATGGCGTACTGCGCGAGGCGGCCGAGGAGCTCGGCGTCCTGGACGTGCAGGCTGCGGCACCAGGCGGCGAGCGCCTGCCCGACGAAGCGCGCGAAGTAGGCGCCGAAGGCGAGGATCAGCACGGCGAGGATCACGCGCGGCACGAACAGCACCACCTGCACCAGCAGGTCGGTGACATAGGCGAGGCCCAGGCTGTTGAAGCCGACCACCAGCGCACCGAGCAGCACCAGCCAGTACACGGTGAGCCCGAGGATCTCGGCGGTGTCGATGCGCAGGCCCCCGTCGCGCAGGAAGGCGTCGACGCCCGAGCGCTCCGTCACGACGTGGAAGTTCACCGCGCGCAGCAGCCGCACCACCGCGTAGCGCGCCGCCCGCGCGAGGAACCAGCCGATGAGCACGATCAGCAGCGCCGCCGCCAGGCGCGGCAGGAAATCGCCCATCTGCCGCAGGAATACGCGCAGGGGCTCGAGCGTCAGTTCGACGGTGGTCATGGGGCCTCCTCCTCCAGCATGGCGAGGATGCCGGCCAGCGGCACCTGCAGCCACTCGGGCCGGTTGTTGATCTCGTAGCGCAGCTCGTAGAGGGCTTTCTCGAGCTCGAACAGGCGCAGCAGCCCCGCGACGTCCTCGAAGGACTCGAAGAGGCCGCTGCCCGCCGCCGCGGCGGCGTAGGCATCGACGAAGGCGCGGCGCGTCTCGCGCTCCCAGGCGTCGAGCGCGCCCGAGCGCGTGGCCGACCACTTGGCGTAGCTGAACGAGCGCAGCATGCCGGCCACGTCGCGCAGCGGCGAATGCTTGCGCCGGCTTTCGGCCAGCGGCCGCGAGGGCTCGCCCTCGAAATCGATGATGATGAAGTCGTTGTTCGCCACCAGCACCTGGCCGAGGTGATAGTCGCCGTGGTGGCGGATGCGCAGCGCCGCCCCGCGCGGGGCGGCGCAGGCGTCGATGAGCGCGAAGAGCTGGCCGCGGCGCGCCTGCAGCTCCTCGGAGCGCACCATCGCCAAGGTCTCGTTCGCCTCCTCGCGCACGCGCGCCTTCCAGCCTTCGACGTCGGCCGCGCCGAGCGGCTCGGGATCGAACGCCGGGTCGCCCGAGCGCAGGGCGAAGGCCCGGTGCAGCTCGGCCGTGCGCGCGGCGAGCGTCTGCACGAGCAGCACGTAGGCGCCGTAGCTGTCGCCCGGCCCCGCGCGGGCGGTTTCGAGCTGGCGCTGCAGGTAGTCGAGCGTGAAGCTCCAGCCGTCGCCCTGGTTGGGCACGTAGGCCTGCAGCAGCGCGAGCGTGGCGGGCTCGCCCTCGCCGGTGGCGTACTCCACCGCGCCGGCCACCGGGACGCAGTTCGCAAAGCGCGCCACCTCGGTCAGATACCGGCCCACCTCCAGCTCCGGGTTCATCCCGGGCCGCAGGCGCCGGTAGCACTTGAGGAACAGGCGCTCGCCGAGCGTCACCGAGGTGTTCGTGGACTGCGCGAGCAGGCTGCCCACCGACAGCGCGGCGAAGTCCTCGCCGGCGAGCTCGCGGAACACGCGCGTCGGCGTGAAGCGCAGCGTGCCGCGCCGCATGGCGATCGCCCGGCTCTCGCCGATCGCCTTCACCACGTTGCGACAGAAGCCCTCGTCGGCGATGGCATCGCCGATGACGCCCACGTTCGCCTGCTGGCGCACGCGCGCCACGGTCGATTGCGCGAGCTGGCGCACGTGCTCCTCGTCCTCTTCCCAGGCGAGCGCCAGCGGCACGAAGTAGTCCACGCCGCGAACGTCGAGGATGGTGAGCAGCCAGCTCAGCCGCTCGCTCACCTCCCAGACGGCGTGGTCCTTGACCGGCGTCGCCTCGAGGCGCTCGCCCTTGGCGGCGTACCAGCGCTGGCTCTCCACGTAGCGCGGCAGGACTTGCGACTCGAGCGAGCGGTACAGCGCCTCGGCCATGCCCATGCGCCAGGGCACGACCTGGTCGCGGAAGAAGCTCACCCAGCCGTCGAACAGCACCAGCACGGGACTTTCCTCGGGAACGATCATTTCGGCATGCCAGGAGGGAGGCGGCGCGTCGGCCGCGAGGCGGAACCAGTAGAACCCGTAGGCGGGCAGCGTGAGGAGATAGGGCAGGTCGCCGATCGGCGGAAAGGAGGTGCGCCCGAGCGCCTCGACCGGCACGCGCCCGCGGTAGCGCTTGAGGTCGAGCTCGACCGGCTGCGCGGAGCGCGACAGGTTCGCCACGCACAGGATCGCCTCGTCGCCGAGCTCGCGCAGGTAGGCGAGGATCTTGCGGTTGCCCGGCTTGAGGAACACCAGGCGCCCGCGTCCGAAGGCGCGGCTTTCCTTGCGCACGCGCAGCATGCGCTTCATCCAGTTGAGCAGCGACGCCGGGTCGCGCTCCTGCGCCTCGACGTTCACCGCCTGGTAGCCGTAGACCGGATCCATGATCGGCGGCAGGTACAGCCGCTGCGGGTCGGCGCGCGAGAAGCCGGCGTTGCGGTCGAGGCTCCACTGCATGGGCGTCCTCACGCCGTTGCGGTCGCCCAGGTAGATGTTGTCGCCCATGCCGATCTCGTCGCCGTAGTAGACGATGGGCGAGCCGGGCATCGACAGCAGCAGGCTGTTCATGAGCTTGATCCGCTCCGGATCGTTCTCCATCAGCGGCGCGAGGCGCCGGCGGATGCCTAGGTTGATGCGCGCCTGCAGGTCCGCCGCGTACATGCGGTACATGTAGTCGCGCTCGCGGCTCGTCACCATCTCGAGGGTCAGCTCGTCGTGGTTGCGCAGGAAGATGGCCCACTGGCACACCTCCGGGATGTCCGGCGTCTGCGCCAGGATCTCGACCAGCGGGTGGCGGTCTTCCTGCGCGATGGCCATGTACATGCGCGGCATCAGCGGAAAATGGAACGCCATGTGGCACTGGTCGCCCTCGCCGAAGTACGGGCGCACGTCTTCCGGCCACATGTTCGCCTCGGCGAGCAGCAGCTTGTGCGGATAGGAGCGGTCGATCAGCTCGCGGATCTTCCTCAGCACCGCGTGCGTCTCGGGCACGTTCTCGTTGCTCGTGCCCTCGCGCTCGATGAGATAGGGCACGGCATCCAGCCGGAACCCGTCCACCCCCATGTCGAGCCAGAAGCGCATGGTGCGGAACACCGCCTTCAGCACGTTGGGGTTGTCGAAGTTGAGGTCGGGCTGGTGGCTGAAGAAGCGGTGCCAGTAGTACTGCTTCGCCACCGGATCCCAGGTCCAGTTGGACGTCTCGGTGTCGGTGAAGATGATGCGCGTGCCCTTGTACTTCTGGTCGGTGTCGCTCCAGACGTAGTAGCCGCGCTTGGAGGAGCCCGGCGGCGCGCGCCGCGCCGCCTGGAACCAGGGATGCTGGTCGGAGGTGTGGTTGACCACCAGCTCGGTGATCACCTTGAGGCCGCGGCGGTGCGCCTCGCGCACGAACAGCTTGAAGTCGGCCACCGTGCCGTATTGCGGATGCACGTTGTGGTAGTCGGAAACGTCGTAGCCGTCGTCCTTGAGCGGCGAGGGGTAGAACGGCAGCAGCCAGATCGCGCTCACCCCGAGCTCCTCGATGTAGTCGAGCTTGGAGGTGAGGCCGCGGAAGTCGCCCATGCCGTCGTTGTTGGAGTCGAAGAACGCCTTGACGTGGACCTGGTAGATGACCGCGTCCTTGTACCAGAGCGCCTGCTCCGCCGCGTCCGGCTGCTCGAGCGCGCTCGCCTCCGCCGCGTTGGTGGAGGTCATGTCCGTCTCACGACGCGGAACACGTGCGCGGGCAGCTGCTGCGGGTTGAGCTCGATGTAGTTGCGCTCGCCGTGCCACGTGTAGCGCCCGCCGGCGAGCAGATCGTGGACCTCGAAGGTCTCGTGCGGCGCGAGGTTGAGGTGCGGCAGGGAAAGCTCCACCCAGCCCGACTGCGGGTGCGCCACGTCGAGGTTGACCGCCACGAGAATCACGTTCGTCCCCTCGCGCTTGGAGTACGCGAGCAGGTGGGGATTGTCGATCGGGTGGAAGCGCAGGCTCCAGTCGCGCTGCAGCGCGGGGTTGTCGCGGCGCACGCGGTTGAGCCGCGCGATCAGCTCGCGCAGGCTGTCGGGCCGCTCGCGGTCCCAGGTGCGGATCTGGTACTTCTCCGAGTGCAGGTATTCCTCGCTGCCCGGCTCGCGCGGCAGGTGCTCCTGCAGCTCGAAGGCCGGGCCGTAGATGCCGTAGCTCGCGGCGAGGGTGGCGGCGAGCACGAGGCGCACGATGAACGCAGGCCGGCCGCCGTGCTGCAGGGTCTCGTGCAGGATGTCGGGGGTATTCGGCCACACGTTCGGCCGGAAGTACTCGCGCGAAGGATCCTGCGCGAGCTCCGTGAAGTACTCGATGAGCTCGGCCTTGTGGTTGCGCCAGGTGAAGTAGGTGTAGGACTGGTTGAAGCCGAGCTTCGCCAGCTTGTGCATCACGCGCGGGCGGGTGAACGCCTCGGACAGGAAGATGAGGTCCGGGTGCTCGCGCTTGAGCTCGCCGATGCACCATTCCCAGAAGGCGAACGCCTTGGTGTGCGGATTGTCGACGCGGAAGATGCGCACGCCGTGCCCGGCCCAGAACTCGAACACGCTCTTCAGCTCCTCCCAGAGGCTGCGCCAGGCGCGCGTCTCGAAGTCGAACGGATAGATGTCCTGGTACTTCTTGGGCGGGTTCTCGGCGTACTGCACCGTGCCGTCGGGGCGGATGCGGAACCACTCCGGGTGCTCCTTGACGTACGGATGGTCCGGCGCGCACTGGAACGCGACATCCAGGGCGATCTCGATGCCGAGCTTCTTCGCCTCCGCCACCACGGCGTGGAAGTCCTCGAAGGTTCCGAGCGCCGGCAGGATCGCCTTGTGGCCGCCTTCCGGCGAGCCGATGGCCCAGGGGCTGCCGACGTCGCCCGGCTCGCTCGCCACGGCGTTGTTCCTGCCCTTGCGCGCGGTGAAGCCGATGGGATGGATGGGCGGGAAGTAGAGCACATCGAAGCCCATGTCCGCGACGTAGGGCAGCAGGCCGATGACGTCGCGCAGGGTGCCGTGCGCGCCGTCGGCGCGCGCCGAGCGCGGGAACATCTCGTACCAGGTGGAATAGCGCGCCCGCACCGGGTCCACGCTCACCTCGAGGGGCTCGGACTCGAGCACCAGCTCGCGCGCCGGCGGCGGCGGGTCCGCCGCCATCGCCGCCTCGTAGCGCTCCTCGGGGGGGCGCGAGGGGTCGCGCAGCGCCGGGTGATGGCACCACTTCGCGCCGATGAGGAAGTCGATGGAGAGGTCCTGCCCCGCCTCGCGCCGCTTGACGAGGTCGCGGCGCCAGGTGAGGAACGGATCGGTCCAGCCGCGGACCTTGTACTCGTAGCGCCCGAGCCGCTCGACGGTGAAGGCCGCGGCCCAGTGGTCGTTCAGGCGGAACTCCATCGGCACCCGCTGCCAGCGCTCCTCGCCCTTGTAGCGGTAGAGCACCTCGCAGGCCACCGCGTCGTGGCCGTCGGTGAAGACGTCCGCCTCCACCAGCACCTCCTCGCCGAGGACGCGCTTCACCGGGTAGCGGCCGCAGTCGACCTGCGGCCGAACCGACTCGATGACCACCCGCGCCGGCGCGGGCGTTGTCTTGGCGTTCTTAGTCAGGCTTGAAGAATACCGCCGCGAGCGGCGGCAGCGTCAGCGTGAGGGAGTGGCTGTAGTCCTCGTAGGGCATCGGCACCGCCTCGGCCCCGCCGTGGTTGCCCAGGCCGCTGCCGCCGTAGGCGGTCGCGTCGCTGTTCAGCATCTCGCGCCAGTAGCCGCCGCGCGGCACGCCGACGCGATAGTTGAAGCGCGGCACGGGCGTGAAGTTGCACACCACCAGCACCGGCGGCACGCCCTCGTCGGCGAGGCGCAGGAACGACAGCGCGCTCTGCTCCCAGTCGCCGCGCTGCACCCAGCGGAAGCCCTCGGTGGAGAAGTCGCGCGCATGCAGCGCCGGGTTGTCGCGGTAGACGCGGTTGAGGTCCGCCACCCAGCGCTGCACGCCTTCGTGCAGCGGATACTGCAGCACGTGCCACTCGAGGCTCTCGTCGTGGCTCCATTCGCGGCGCTGGCCGAACTCGCCGCCCATGAACAGCAGCTTCTTGCCCGGATGGCCCCACATGTAGCCGTAGAGCAGCCGCAGGTTGGCGAACTGCTGCCAGTCGTCGCCCGGCATGCGCCGAATGAGCGAGCCTTTGCCGTGCACCACCTCGTCGTGCGAGAGCGGCAGCACGAAGTTCTCGTGGAACGCGTACCACAGGCTGAAGGTGAGCGAGTCGTGGTGGTGCTTGCGGTAGACCGGGTCGCGCTTGAAGTAGTTGAGCGAGTCGTGCATCCAGCCCATGTTCCACTTCATGCCGAAGCCCAGGCCCCCCAGGTAGGTGGGGCGCGAGACCTGCGGCCACGCGGTGGACTCCTCGGCGATGGTCTGCATGCCGGGGAAATCGCGGTAGAGCGTCTCGTTCAGGAAGCGCATGAATTCGATCGCCTCGAGATTCTCGCGGCCGCCGTAGCGGTTGGGCACCCACTCCCCGGGCTGGCGCCCGTAATCAAGGTACAGCATCGAGGCCACCGCGTCCACCCGCAGGCCGTCGGCGTGGAAGCGCTCGAGCCAGAAGTGCGCGCTCGAGGCGAGGAAGGCGCGCACCTCGTTGCGCCCGTAGTTGAAGATGGCGCTCGCCCAGTCCGGGTGATGGCCCTGGCGCGGATCGGAGTGCTCGTAGAGATGCGTGCCGTCGAAGAAGCCCAGGCCGTGCGCGTCCCACGGAAAATGCGACGGCACCCAGTCGAGGATCACGCCGATGCCGTGCTGGTGCAGGACATCGATGAAATGCATGAAGTCCTGCGCCGTGCCGTAGCGCGAGCTCGGCGCGAAGTAGCCGGTGCACTGGTAGCCCCAGGAGCCGTAGAACGGGTGCTCCATGACCGGCATCAGCTCCACGTGGGTGAAGCCCATGCGCTTCGCGTACTCGGCGAGCAGCGGCGCGAGCGTGCGAAAGCCGAGCACCTCGTCGGGGCGGTCGGGCGAGCGCATCCAGGAGCCCAGGTGCACCTCGTAGACCGAGTGCGGCGCCGCCAGGCCGTTGCGCCGCTCGCGGCCGCGCATCCACTCCGCGTCGTTCCATTCGTACTCGAGGTCCCACACCACCGAGGCGGTCTTCGGCGGCGTCTCGGCGCGGAACGCGTACGGGTCGGCCTTGTCCACGCGGTAGCCGGCGTGGCGCGACACGACGTGGTACTTGTAGACGCTGCCTTTGCGCGCCTCGGGCACGCGCGCGCTCCAGATGCCCGAATCGCCGCCGGGCCGCAGCGGATGGCGTTGCGGATCCCAGTCGTTGAAGTCGCCGATCACGGAGACCGACTGCGCATTGGGGGCCCACACGGCGAACTCGGTGGCGCCTTCCACCGGGTGCGCGCCCAGCTTCTCGTACAGGCGCGCGTGCGTGCCCTCGCGGAAGAGATAGAGATCGTGCCCGGTCATCGCGATGCGGGTGGCGGCGGCGGTCGTCATGAGAAGTCCTTTATCACCAGTCGGCTCAGGAATCCACCGCGGAACCGTCGCGCGGCCGCCGGGTCGCTCGAGAAGCGCTCGCTATACTGTTGATCATGCACACGGATTACGTTCAGCGGTTCCTGTTCGAGAATCTCGACATCCGCGGGCGCCTGGTGTGCCTCACGCAAGCGTGGCAGCGCATGCTCGACGGGCGCGGCTACCCGCAGGAGATCGCCGCGCTGCTCGGCCATACCACGGCGCTCAATGTGCTGCTCGGGGCCAATCAGAAGGGCGCCGGACGCGTGACGCTGCAAGTGCAAGGTTCGGGCCCGGTCAAGCTGCTGGTGGCCGACTGCACCCCGGAGCTCAGGATCCGCGGCATGGCGAGCTACGAGCAGCCCCCCGGGGCTGCCGCGAGCGAGCGCAGCCTGCTCGGCGACGGGCGCCTCGCGGTCACGCTCGAGGACCAGCACAGCGGGCGCCTCTACCAGAGCCTGGTGCCGCTCGAAGGCGAGACCCTGGAGCAGATCTTCCTGCATTACCTGCAGCAGTCCGAGCAGCTCCCCGCGCACCTGCGGCTCTTCGCCGACGGCGAGGCGCTGTGCGGCCTGCTGCTCGAGAAGCTGCCGCAGGCCGACCGGCGCGACCCCGACGGCTGGAACCGCATCCTGCACCTCGCCTCGACGCTGCAGCTCGCCGAGACCCGCCACGCGCAGCCCTACGACCTGCTCACGCGCCTGTTCCCCGAGGAGCTGATGCGCGTGTTCCGCCTGCATGCGGTCGAGTACCACTGCCCCTACGACGAGGAGAAGGTGAAGGACATGCTGCGCGTGCTCGGGCGCGAGGAGGTGGAGTCCATCCTGGTCGAGCGCGGCGAAGTGGTGATCCGCAACGAGATGTGCAACCACGAGTACCGCTTCGATGCCGCGGCGGTCCGCGCCTTGTTCCACTGAGCCCGCAGGCATGAATTTGGCTTAGCGCCCTTCATGGTCCCCCCGATACGCCTGTTGCCGTTCGTCGTGGCCCTGGCGCTCGCCGCGTGCGGGCGCGACGACCCGGGGACCGCGCAGGCGCCGGCCCAGACGCCCCCGGAGGCCGCAAAGCAGGCCGAGCGCGCCGCCGAGGCCGGCAAGCCGCTGGACGACGCCGGCCTCGCGCAGATCGTGCGCTCGGCGCTGCAATCGGAATCCACGCTGAACACCCAGAAGATCGACATCGAGGTGCGCCAGGGCAACGTGGCGCTGCATGGGGCGGTCG
>DATLGR010000272.1:0-1820 GCA_035540415.1 Burkholderiales bacterium
ATCTATGCCTGCGGCGATGTCGCCGGACCTTATCAATTCACCCACGCGGCCGCGCACCAGGCGTCCGTCGCGGCGCTGAACGCGCTCTTCGGGCGGCTGCGCCGGGTCCGCGCCGACTACTCGGCGATGCCCTCGGTGACGTTCACCGAGCCCGAAGTGGCGCGCGTGGGCCTCAATGAAACGCAGGCCCGCGCGCAAGGCGTGCCCTACGCGGCGACGACCTATGCCCTGGAGGAGCTCGACCGCGCGATCGCGGAGGAGGCCGCGCACGGCTTCGTCAAGGTCCTGACGGTTCCCGGCAAGGACCGGATCCTGGGTGCCACCATCGTCGGCGAAAGCGCCGGCGAGCTGATCGCCGAGTTCGCCCTCGCCATGCGCGCGAACGTGGGGCTGAACCGCATCCTCGGCACGATCCACGCCTATCCGACCCTCGCCGAGGCGAACCGGCATGCCGCGGGCGCCTGGCGGCGCGCGCAGGTCACCCGCGGCCAGCAGGCGTTTCTCGAGGCCTACCAGGACTGGACCCGCGGTGCCGGCGGGCTGGGCGCGCTTGGCGCCCGAGCGCTCGCAATGCGCGGCGACCGGCGACCGGCCTATCCGTCCGATGCTCCGTCCTGAGCCGCGCCGGCTCTCGATCATCATCCCGACCCTCAACGAGGCGGCCGGCATCGCAGCGGCGCTCGCCGCGCTTGCGCCGCTGCGCGCCGGCGGCCACGAGATCGTGGTGGTCGACGGCGGCAGCAGCGACGAGACGCTCGAGCATGCCCGCGGCGGGTGCGACCGGCTGCTGCCGAGCGAGCGCGGCCGCGCGCTGCAGATGAACGCGGGGGCGCGCGCGGCGCAGGGAGACGCGCTCGTGTTCCTGCACGCGGACACGCGGCTGCCGCCCGGGGCCGAGCACGAGGTGCTCCAGGCACTGCGCCATGCGCTGTGGGGCCGGTTCGATGTCGCCATCGACAGCCGCCATCCGCTGCTGCGGGCCGTGGCCTGGGGCATGAACCTGCGCTCGCGCTGGACCGGCATCGCGACCGGGGACCAGGCCATCTTCGTGCGGCGCGACGCCTTCGCCGGCTACCCGCCGATCGCGCTCATGGAGGACGTGGCTTTCAGCGCGAGGATGAAGCGGCAAGGGCCGCCGGCTTGCCTGCGCAGCCGCGTGCGCACCTCGGCCCGCCGCTGGGAGGCGCGCGGAGTGCTGCGCACCGTGCTGCGGATGTGGCGGCTGCGCCTGCTGTACTTTCTCGGCGCGCACCCCGAGCGCCTCGCGCGGCTCTATGACGCTTGACGTCGCCGTGCTGGTCTTCGCGCGCAAGCCGGTCCCCGGGCGCGTAAAGACGCGCCTGGTGCCGCGCCTGGGCGAATGGCGCGCGGCGCGGCTGCACGCGCGGCTCACCACGCACGCCCTCCGCACCGCGGCGGCGGCCCGCTGCGGCCCGGTGGCGCTGCACGACACGCGCAGCCAGCGCGGCGCCGATCTCGGCGCGCGCATGCGGCATGCGCTCACGCTCGCGCTGCGGCGGCACCGCGCGGCCCTCCTGATCGGCGCGGATTGCCCGGCCTTGCGTGTGTTCGACCTGAGGCGCGCGGCGCGCCTTCTCGCCGGGGGATGCGACATCGTGCTCGCGCCCGCGGCGAGAAGGCGCGCCGCGCGCCTCAGGTCGAACACGCGCAAGGCCGGGCAATCCGCGCCGATCAGGATGGCGGCGCGGTGACGCCGCAGCGCGAGCGTAAGTGCATGCCGCATGCGCGCGCCGAGATCGGCGCCGCGCTGGCTGCGCGTGTCGTGCAGCGCCACCGGGCCGCAGCGGGCCGCCGCCGCG
>DATLGR010000273.1:0-17427 GCA_035540415.1 Burkholderiales bacterium
GCCTACCAGCACGACGGCACCATCTTCAACATGGCGGGCGACAGCCTGCTCGTCGGCTTCAACGTTCCGTTTGCGCAGCCCGACGCGGCCGAGCGCGCCTGGCGCGCCGCCGCCGACATGGTGTCGCGCTTTGCTCCGGTGTCGGCCGCCTGGCGCACGCGCCACGGCGTGGCCACCGGCGTGGGCATCGGCATCTGCGCCGGCGAGGCGGTGATCGGCAACGTTGGCTCGCCGCACTACATGAGCTACACGGTCATCGGCAACCCGGTCAACACCGCCGCGCGCCTGATGCAGCTCGCGCAGGCCGACGAGGTGCTCATCGCGGGATCCCTCTACGGGGCGGTGCGCCACCTCGTCCCCCCGGGGCGTGTCGAGGCGCGGGGCGACGTGGCGCTGCGCGGCAAGGCGGAGACGGTGCCGGTGTACTCTATCCGGCTCTAGCGATGCGCCTGCTCATCATCGACGACGACGAGGACCTGCGCGCGCTGCTCGCGCGCTACATCGAGCGCCAGTGGCCCGAGGCGCAGATCGACCATCTCGATCCGCTCGACCGGGATCTTCCGGACGACTCGTTCCCGCTCGCCTCCTACGACGTCATCATCCTCGATTACCTGCTCGGGCGGGGCGACGGACTCGACTGGCTGATGCACTTCAAGCGGCGGGCGGACTGCCCGAAGATCCTGTTCCTCACCGGCGCCGGGAGCGAAATCGTCGCCGTGCGGGCCATGAAGGCGGGGGCCGACGACTACCAGCGCAAGCAGGAGCTCACCCGCGAGCGGCTGATCGGATCGATCCGGGAGCTCACCGCCGACGCGGTGGAGCGAACGCTCTCCCCGGAGCTTGCCGCGCGCAAGGAGGGTCAGTCCCTTGGCACGCGGGTACGCATCCCAGGGATCAAGGTGCTGCACCTCATCGGCGAGGGCGGCACCGCGCGGGTCTACCTTGCCTCGCGCGAGCGCGACGACGAGCCGCTGGTGGTGAAAATCCTGCGCGGCGAAGTCACCGCCGATCCGCGCTCGCTCGCGCGCTTCCTCGAGGAATATGCGCTCGTGGAGCGCATCCAGAGCCGGCACGTGGCGCGCGTGTTCGACCACGGCACCTCCGAGGGCCACGCCTACCTGGTCATGGAGTTCTTCGAAGGAGGGGACCTCAACCGGCGCCTGGCCGGTCAGCCGCTGCCGCCGCAGGAGGCACTGCGCCTGTTTCGCGAGCTCATGATGGCGCTTGGCGACATCCACGAGAAAGGGATCCTGCACCGCGATCTCAAGCCGCAGAACCTCATGTTCCGGGACGACGGCAGCCTCGCGGTGGTGGATTTCGGCATCGCGAAGCACATCGACGCCGTCGACCTCACCGGCAAGGGCGAGGTGCTGGGGACTCCGCGCTACATGAGCCCGGAGCAGGTGCAGGGCAAGGCGCTCGACCTTCGCACCGACATCTACAGCGCCGGCGTGCTCCTCTACCAGATGCTCACGGGTCGGCATCTCTTCGACGGCGAGACCGCGGTCGAGGTGGCGCTGCACCATCTCAATACGCCGGCGCCGGCGCTTCCCGGGCACCTGGCGGCCTATCAGCGCCTCATCGACAAGCTGGTGGAGAAGGACCGCGACGCGCGTTTTCGCAATGCGGACGAGGTCATCGGCTTCCTCGCCCGAAAGTTCGCCGGATCGGTCGAGGACCCGGACAAGACGCAGCCGCTGCCGCGCTAGCGAGAAGGAGGCGTCAGGGCAGCTTGCGCCAGATCTGGCGCAGCTGCTCGGGAAGGTCCTTGGGAGAGAACGGCTTGGAGATGGTGCCGGCCGCGCCCATGGCCATCAGCTCGTCCAGATCGCGCTGCGAGGCCTTCGCCGTGATGAACACCACCGGCAGGGCGCTCGTATCGGGCCGCTCCTTCATGTGGCGGAACAGCGTCGGGCCGTCCATCTTGGGCATCATCCAGTCGAGCATCACCAGGTCGGGCTTGAAGCTGCCCATGGTCTCGATGGCCATGGTGGGATCGCTCACGATCTGCACGGTCATCTTGCCGACCCGTTCGAGCGACAGGCGGACGATGCGCTGGATGTCCTCGTCGTCCTCGACATAGCAGACGCGGTTGAGCGGGGTTTGCGGCATTGCGCGCCATTCTAAGGAAAAAACCGCGTGCCGCCAGGAAACTCAGGGCAGAACCGTTGAACCGTCCGCTTTGCTACAGGCCTCGGGCGTTGCGGATCACGCCGACGGCGATGCCCTCGATGGCGAGGACCTGAGTGCGCAGGTCGACCTCGATCGGCTCAAAATCGGGGTTCTCCGGCAGCAGCTGCACGGCATGGCCGCGGCGGCGCAGCCGCTTGACGGTCACCTCGTCGCCGAGGCGCGCCACCACCACCTGGCCCGAGCGCGCCTCCTGCGTGCGGTGCACGGCGAGTAGATCGCCTTCCAAAATGCCGGCGTCGCGCATGGACAGGCCGCGCACCCGCAGGAGATAGTCGGCCCGCGGAGTGAAGAGGTTGGGATCCACCTGGTAGCGCGCCTGCACGTGCTCCTCGGCGAGGATGGGGCTGCCAGCCGCGACCCTTCCGATGACCGGCAGCTCGAGCAGCCGGCCGGCGCGCGGCCGGGCGTCGCGCACCCGGATGCCGCGCGAGGCGCCCGAGGAGATGTCGATGGCGCCCTTTTTCTCCAGCGCCCGCAGATGTTGCTCGGCCGCATTGACCGACCGGAACCCCATCCGCTCGGCGATCTCGGCGCGCGTCGGCGGGAAGCCAGACACCTCGGTGAGCTCGCGGATGAGCTTGAGGATCTCCGACTGGCGTTCTGTAAGGGCATCCATGCGTGGCATTATGTACAGTATGCGCCGCATTGTCCACCTGGACATGGACGCCTTCTACGCCTCGGTGGAGCAGCGCGACCGGCCGGCGCTGCGGGGCCGCCCGGTCGCGGTGGGAGGCCGGGCCGAGGGCCGGGGAGTGGTGGCGGCGGCGAGCTACGAGGCGCGCCGCTACGGCGTGCGCTCGGCCATGCCGATGGCGCGAGCCGTGCGCCTTTGCCCGGCTCTCGAGATCGTGCCCCCCGACTTCGCCAAATACGAGGCGGTGTCGCGCGAAGTGATGGCGATCGCGCGCAGCTGCACCGACCTCGTGGAGCCGCTGTCGGTCGATGAGGCCTACCTCGACGTCACCCGGAACCGCTGGGACATCCCGTTTGCGAGCCGCGTGGCGCGGGAGCTCAAGCGGCAAATCCGTGAAGCGACCGGCCTCACCGCCTCGGCGGGGGTGGCGCCGAACAAGTTCCTGGCCAAGATCGCCTCGGGCTGGCGCAAGCCGGATGGCCTGACCGTGATTTCGCCCGAGCGCGTGGAGGGCTTTCTCCAGGCGCTGCCGGTGGACGCGCTGTGGGGCGTGGGTCCCGTCACCGCGGCGCGCCTGCGCAGCCTGGGCGTGCAGCGCGTGGTCGACCTGCGGACGCTCGATCCGCTGCGGCTGCAGCAGGAGCTGGGCGGCTTCGCGCAATGCCTGCGGCGGCTCGCCGACGGCGACGACCCCCGACCGGTCGTGCCGGATCGCGCGGCCAAGTCGGCGAGCAGCGAAACGACCTACGAGCGCGACCTGCAGGACCTGCCGACCATCCGCGCCGAGCTTGAGCGCCTCGCGCGCGAGACCGCCGGATGGCTCGAACGCAAGCGGCTCGCGGGGCGCACGATCACCATCAAGGTGCGCTACGCGGACTTCACCACCGTGACGCGCAGCCACACGCTGTCGCGCCCCACGACCGATGCCGACGTGATCGGCTCGTGGGCGCTGGAGCTCCTGCACCGGACGCAGGCCGGGCGCCGGCCGGTGCGGCTCCTGGGCGTTACAATGCGCGCGGCATGATCATCCAGTCGCTGCTCGACACCGACCTGTACAAGTTCTCGATGATGCAGGTCGTGTTGCACCATTTCCCCGGCGCGCAGGTCGAGTACCGCTTCAAGTGCCGCACGCCGGGCGTGCAGCTGCGTCCGCACCTGGAGGAAATCCGCGCGGAAGTGGCGCACCTGCGCGAGCTGCGCTTTCGGGACGACGAGCTCGAGTACCTGCGCGGCCTGCGGTTCCTGAAGTCGGACTTCGTCGATTTCCTGGGCCTGTTCCATTTCAACGAACGATTCCTGCGCCTGGGACCGGGCGAGGCGCCGGGCGAGATCGACATCACCATCCGGGGGCCCTGGCTGCACACCATCCTCTACGAGATCCCGGTGCTCGCAATCGTCTCCGAGGTGTACTTTCGCCGCACGCGCCCCCAGCCCGACCTCGCGGAGGGCCGGCGCCGGCTGCAGGCCAAGATCGATTTGGTCCGCACGGTGGAGCCGGAGCTGGAGTTCCGCATCTCGGATTTCGGCACCCGGCGGCGCTTCTCGCTCGCCTGGCAGGAAGAGGTGCTGCGCACGCTCAAGCGAGAGGTGCCCGAGTACCTCGCGGGCACCTCCAACGTGTGGTTCGCCATGCGCAACAACCTCACCCCCCTCGGCACCATGGCGCACGAGTACATGCAGGCCTGCCAGGCGCTCGGGCCGCGCCTGCGCGATTCGCAGACCTTCGCCTTCGACAAGTGGGCGCAGGAGTACCGCGGCGACCTCGGCATCGCGCTCTCCGACACCTACGGCTTCGATGCCTTCCTGCGCGACTTCGACATGTATTTCTGCAAGCTCTTCGACGGCACGCGCCACGACTCCGGCGATCCATTCGAGTGGGGCGAGCGCATGATCGCGCACTACCGGCGCAACCGGGTGGACCCGCGCACGAAGACGCTGATCTTTTCCGACCAGCTGTCGTTTCCGCTCGCCATCGAGATCGCGCGCCGCTTCCACGGCCGCGCGCGCACCTCGTTCGGCATCGGCACCAACCTCACCAACGACCTGGGCTACGAGCCGATCAACATCGTGCTGAAGATGACCGAGTGCAACGGGCAGCCCGTGGCCAAGGTGTCCGACGCGCCCGGCAAGACCATCAGCAAGGACGCCGGCTACCTGCGCTACCTGCGCCAGGTGTTCGGCCTCGAGCCGGCCGAGAAGGTCTGAGCGGCGCCGCGCTCGCGGTTCTCGCCGCCTGCTTCGCGCTGAACATGTTCGGGCGCGGGCTGGGCGACACCTATGCCGTGTTCCTGCTGCCCCTGGAGCGCGAGTTCGGCTGGACGCGCTCGGGATTGACCAGCGTCTACTCGGTGTACCTGCTGGTGAACGGCTTCACCGCGCCGCTCGTGGGCGTCGCCTTCGACCGGCTGGGGCCGCGCTGGGTGTACGGCGCCGGCATGAGCTGCCTCGGGGCCGCGTTCTTCCTCGCCGGGGGGCTGACCAGCCTCACGCAGTTCTATCTCTTCATCGGCGTGCTGGTGGGACTCGGGGTGAGCCTGAACGGCATGGTGCCGGCCTCGGCGCTGCTTTCGCGCTGGTACCGCGAGCGGCTGTCCACCGCGATCGGCGTGGCGTTCTCGGCCGTCGGCGTCGGCACGCTGCTGTTCGTGCCGCTCGCGCAGGCGCTCGTCAGCGCCTACGACTGGCGGTTCGCCTACCGCGTCCTGGGCCTGGGCATGCTCGCGCTCGTGCCCGCGGTCCTGGCGCTGCCCTGGGCGCGCCTTGGCGCCGGCGACCCGCGCCACCGCCACGAGGCGCGCGGTCGCCAGGGTGGAGAGGGCTGGACCTTGCGCGCAGCGATGCGCACGCCCGTGTTCTGGGGCCTCGCCGGCATCTTCTTCTGCACCGCGTGCGCCATGTTCTCCGTGATGGTGCAGCTCGTGGTGCTGCTCATCGACGCGGGCTTCTCGCCGCTCGCGGCGGCGAGCGCCTTCGGCATGCTCGGGCTGCTTTCGGCCGTGAGCGTGATGGCGAGCGGGCCGGTGGCCGAGCGCTTCGGCTATCGCCAGACCGTCACCGCGAGCTACGCCGCGACCGCCGCCGGCATGCTGCTCCTCGCTGCCATGACGCTCGCGCCCTCCGGCGTGCTGCTCGCGGCGTTCGTGGCGTTGTTCGGCCTGAGCATGGGCACGCGCGGGCCGATCGTCTCGTCCATCTCGGCGCGCACCTTCGCCGGCCCGCGCGTGGCCACGATCTACGGCACGATCTACGCCGCCAACGCGCTCGGCGCCGCCTTCGGCGCGCTGATGGGCGGCCTGCTCCACGACCTCAGCGGCGGCTACCGCGTGGGCCTCGCCGCGGCGCTCGTGCTCATCGGCGCCGCCGCGAGCCTCTTCTGGACGGTGCGCCCGCTCAGGGAATTTCGCTGATCGCGCGCAGGCGCCGTTCGCGCTCGCGCAGCGTGCAGCCGCGCAGGTCGGCCGCGCCGCGCTCCGTGACGATCACCCCGGCCTCGCTCCTGGGCGTCGACACCGGACCGGAGAGCTGCTTCACGATCCGTGCCGCGGGTAAGCAGACGAGCGAGACGCCGCCGGGCGACTGGTTCGCCGCCCGCACGAAGTCGAGCGCGCCGCCTACCGCGCCCACGTAGCTGCCGCGCGCCACTTCGCCGTTCACCTGGCCGGTGAGGTCGACCTCCACGGCGGCATTGACCGCCACGAAGCGCTCGAGCCGCGCGAGCACTGCGGCGCCGTGGGTGTAGTCCGAAGAATGCAGCCGCACGCGCGGGTTCTCGCGCGCCCAGTCGAAGAGCGCCGGCGTCCCCATGAGCGCGCCGCCGTCGGCGCGCAGCAGGTCGAGGCTCATGGCGGCGTCGGGGATCACGCCGGTGTGCAACCGCAAGCCGCGGCGCTCGTGCAACGCCGCCAGCACCGCGTTCGGCAGGTTGCCGATGCCGCACTCGAGCACCGCACCGTCGGGCACGAACGGCGCCGCGTGGCGCGCGATGGCGCGCTCGAGGTCGCCGGCCCGGTAGGGGAGCTCGACGGGCGCGCGCGAGGTCTCCATGAGCCCGGCGAAATCCTTGCGCCGCAGCAGCGGCTCGGTATGCGTCCAGGGCACCCGGTCGTTCACCTCGGCGACGACGGCGCGCGCGCGGGCGATCGCGGGCGCCAGGTACTCCACGCCGAGCCCCAAACTGTATTCGCCGCGCGCGTTGGGCGGGGCTACCTGCACCAGCACCACGTCGGCGGGGAGGTGCCCGGCGCGGATCAGCGCGCCGAGCTGCGAGTACGGCACGGGCAGGATTTCGAGTACGCCGGCATCGGCGAGGGTGCGATTGGTGCCGGTGCCGCAATAAGACGCCAAGCGAAGATGATCGGCATGCTCCGGCCGCACGAGGCCCGAATAGCTGGAGCCAAGGAACGCCCGCACCCCCGAGAACGCGGCGCGCTGCTCGAGCAGCGCCTCGACGAGGGACTGCGGCTCGGCGCAGGCCTGGCCCCAGAGGATGCCGTCGCCCGGACGGATGAGGCTGCTTAAGTCGATCATTTCCTGCGGGGGGTAACGCCGGTTTCAGTGAAGAGGAAATGCAGCACGATGAGGTCGCGCACGGCGCCCGAGAGGCGCAGCTTGACCGCCCATTCGCCGGTCATGTCGAGATCGAGCCGCGCATGGTACTCCCCGGGCGCCTTGCCCGGGGTGGCCTTCACCGGGCGCACGTTGTGCGCGAGCGGCATCGAGGGCATGTCGGCCCCGACCACAATCGCGATGCCCTCGAGCGGCGGGCGCAACCGGATGACGCAGTCGTACACGAAATCGGCACCGGTGAAGCGGCAATCCATGTCCGCCTTGACGCGCTGCGCCTGCGCCGACAGCGGCCCCAGCAGCGCGGCCACGAGCAGCCATCTCATCTCCACCTCGTCAGGCGGTGCACGGCGCGTTCGTCGAGAACTCCGCGCGGCCTGAACATCAACAGCACCGCCACCAGACCGCCAAAGACGATCATGCGGTATTCCTTGAGAAAGCGCCCGCCCTCCAGCAGACCGATGTCGAGCGCCACGCCGAGGAGCGGCCCGAGCACGGTGCCCAGGCCGCCGATCAGGGCGTACGCCAGACTGTGGACCCCGAGCATGATGTCGAAGTTGCGCGGCTCGATATACGTGTTGTGGTGCGCGAAGAGGGCGCCGCCGAGCGCCGCCAGCGCGCCGGCGGCGACAATCGCTCCCAGCTTGATCCGCAGAACGTCGAGGCCTACGGCGGCGGCGAGCTCGGGGTCCTGGCCGCCGGCGCGCACGGCGACGCCCAGCCGCGAGCGCTCGACGAAGACGAGCACTCCGAGGACGGCGCCGAGCAGGGCCCATACCATGAGCAGAAACTGTGCGGGCTCAACGCCGTGCTCGAACACCCACCGGATGCCCCGAAAGCCCTGGGTGCCGTCGGGGCCGACGCGCTCGCCGCCCACCTCGACCTGCCAGCGGAAGAGCTCGAAGCCGATGCGGAACATCTCGGCCGCGGCGAGGGTCGCCATCGCAAAGTAAAGGCCGCGCAAGCGCAGTGTCGGCAGGCCGACGAGCGCGGCGGCCCCCGCACCGAGCCCCATGGCGAGCGCCGCCGCGAGCGGCAGCGGCAGCGCCAGCATCGCCGTGCCCACGCCGGCGGCATAGGCGCCGACCCCGAAGAAGGCCTGCTGGCCGAAGGAAAGCTCGCCCGCGACGAGCAGCACATAGGCCGACAGCGCCAGGAAGGCGAGCAGGCCGACATTGGTCAGGACGCCGATCGTGTACTCATCCATGGCGGGCGTAGCGCGAGAAGTGCGAATAGAAGCAGGTACGCGACGAAGTCGCGGAACTGCGGGCCGAGGTACCACTGGCTGTGCGCCTCGATCAGCCCGAGCGCAAGGCCGCCGATGACGGCGCCCGGAAGGGAGCCCAGGCCGCCCAGCATCATGGCGAGCATGCCCTTGAGGGTGGACCACATGCCGAGCATCGGCGTCACCTGGGCATGGCTCGCCACGATCAGGAATCCGGCGATCGCACCGATCGCCGAGGCGAGCGCGAACACCTGGATCGAGACCGCGCCCGCATGGATGCCGCACAGCGCCGCGGCCCGCGGGGCGTCGATCAGCGCACGCACGGCGGTGCCGAACCGGGTGCGGTGCAGGATTGCCCAAAGCGCCGCGGCCACGGTGATGGCGGCCGCCAGCATCACCAGCGCCTCGGGACGCACGGCAAGGGGGCCGAGGCTCAGGGCGGGGCCGTCGTAGAGCGCGGGAAATTCATACAGGTGCCGGGGCAGGGCGAGGGTCGCAATCTCCTCGAGCTGCATCCACAGGGCAAAGCTGGCCACCATGGCGGCGACGGCCGAGCCGCCGCGATGCGGTGCGAAGCACAGGCGCTCCACGTAGGCGCCGGCGAGGACCGTCGAGGCCAGAGCGATGAGGAACAGCACCGCGAGGCCATGGGCGAAGTGCAGATGCGCCCAGGTCGCGACGTACAGGCCCAGCATGATCGCCGGGCCGTAGGAGAGGTTGGCCCGCCGCAGCACGCCGAAGATCAGGGTGAAGCCGAGCGCGAGGAGGGCATAGGAAGCGCCCAGCGCGATGCCGTCAAGAGTGTTCTGCAGGAAATCAACGAGCGGTTCCAAGATAGGCGCGCCGGATGACCTCGTCCTCGGCGAGCGACCCGGGATCGCCGCTGAACGTGATCCGCCCCTGCTCCATGAGATAGAAGTGCTGCGCCACCTTGAGCGCCATGTGCGCGTTCTGCTCGACCAGGAAGATGGTGGCGCCGTCGCGGTGCAGCTCGGCAATGATCTTGAAGATCTCCTCCACCACGAGTGGCGCCAGCCCCAGCGAGGGCTCGTCCATGAGGAGCAGGCTGGGCCGCGACATCAGAGCGCGGGCCACCGCGAGCATCTGCTGCTCGCCGCCCGACAGGGTTCCGGCCGGCTGCGCGGCGCGCTCCTTCAGGCGCGGAAAGCGCCCGAACAGGCGCTCGATGTCGTGCTCGATGCCGCCGCGCCGCTGGTAGGCGCCGGCGTGCAGGTTCTCGAGTACCGTCATGTTCGGGAACACCAGCCGGTTCTCGGGCACAAGCGCGATTCCGCTCGCCACGATGCGGTGCGGCGCAACCCCGTCGAGGCGGCGGCCGGAGAACTCGACTCGTCCGCGGCGCGGTTTGAGAATGCCCGCGAGGGTCATCATGAGGGTGGTCTTGCCGGCGCCGTTGGGGCCGAGCAGGCACGTGATCGACCCCTGGGCGACATCCAGCGACACGCCGCGCAGTGCCTCGATCTTGCCGTAGGCGGTGACCAGGTCGCGCACGCTCAGCATCAGTCGCCGCCCAGGTAGGCTTTCTTCACCACCGGATCGGCCTGGATCTCGGCGGGGGTGCCTTCGGCGATCTTCTGCCCGAAGTTGAGCACCGCGATGCGGTCGGTGACGCCCATGACGAGCTCCATGACGTGCTCGATCAGGAGCACCGTGACGCCCTGCGCGCGCAGCGCCAGGATGCGCCCGCGCAGCTGACCGATCTCCTCGCTGTTCATCCCGGCGGCCGGCTCGTCGAGCAGCAGCAGCTTCGGCTTGGCGGCGAGCGCGCGGGCGAGCTCGAGCCGGCGCTGCTCGCCGAAGGCGAGGTTCGCGGCGAGCTCATCGCGCTTGTGCGCGAGGCCCGAGAACTCGAGCAGCCCGGCGAGCTCCGCGCGCGCGCTGCCGCGGCCGCCCAGCCAGCCGGCGAAAAATCCGCGCCGCGCGTGGTCCTCCGGCGCGTTCTGCGCGACCCACAGGTTCTGCCAGACCGTCAGCTGACCGAAGAGGCGGATGTTCTGGAACGTGCGCGCGATGCCGAGCTGCAGGCGCTGGTGCGTGGGCAGGCCGGCGAGCGCGCGTCCCTTGAACAGGATCTCGCCGCCCGAGGCCGGAAAGAGGCCGGCGATGACGTTGACCGTGGTGCTCTTGCCGGAGCCGTTCGGCCCGATGAGGCCGAAGATCTGACCCTCGGCCACCGCGAGGTCGAGGGCGTCGACCGCCTTCACGCCTCCGAAGTGGCGCGACACGCGGCGAAGCTCAAGCACGCCGCCCCCCGAAGAGCCCCTGGGGCCGCAGGTTCATGGCGAGCACGATGAGCGCGCCGAACAGCAGGTTGCGCCAGTCGCCCAGGTCGCGCAGGCCCTCCACGAGCAGCGCCTGGACGAACACCACCGCGGCGAGCGTGCCGAACACGTTGCGCAGTCCCCCGACGATCGGGTAGGCGATGGCGAAGGTGGCGAGCAGCACCCCGAAATTCGCGTGCTCGATATGCGTGGTGTAGTGCGCGTACAGGGCGCCGCCGACGCCGGCCACGGCCCCCCCGACGGTCATGGCGCTCACCTTGACTGCGGTGAGATTGATGCCCACGGACTGCGCGGCGAGCTCGTCCTCGCCAACCGCGCGCAGCACGGCGCCGTAGCGCGAGCGATCGAACCACCACAGGATCGCCATCGCGAGGAGCACGAACACCCAGATGAAGAGCATCACTTCGCCCGTGGTCCAGCCGTTCTCCTGGAAGAAGCGGATCTGGCGGAATCCCTCGCCGCCGAGCGGGCCCACCCTGATCTCGCCGCGGGCGACCTGGTAGTCGAAATTGAAGAAAAAGAGCCGTACGCCTTCGCCGAACGCCAGCGTGGCGACCACCAGCATGAGCCCCTTCACGCGCAGCGCCGGGAATCCCACCGCGCAGGCGGTCGCCGCGCCGGTGAGCGCGCCCGCGCCGATGGCAGGCACGAGGTGCCAGCCGGCGAGCACCGTGAGCATCCCGGCGGTGTAGGCGCCGATGGCGAAGAACGCGGCCTGCGCCATGGTGACCTGGCCGGTGAGCAGCACAATATAGGCGGACAGGCCGAGCAGCGTGTGCACGCCGATGGTCTGGGCAAGGCCGTAGTAGAACTCCATCAGTCGCGCCCGCCGCGCGGGGCGAAGATCCCGCCCGGCCGGAACACCAGGAAGGCAAAGAGGAGCAGCATGACGTAAAGATCGCGCTCGGTGACGCCGCGGTAGAGCTGGAACACGTTCTCGAAGCCGCCCACCAGCAGGCCCGCGACGATGGCGCCGGGGATGCTGCCCAGGCCGCCGATGACCGTCACGATGAGCCCCTTGACGGTCAGGGGAGCCGTGAGCAGCGGCGAAAGCGCCCCCACCGAGGCGCCGATCAGCGCGCCGGCCAGGCCGCCCACCAGGCCGGTGATGACGAAGGTCATGGCATTGACCTGGCCCACGCGAATGCCGCAGAGCTGCGCTGCGACCGCCTGCTGCGACACGGCGCGGGTCGCCAGCCCGAGCCGCGTGCGGTAGAGCAGCGCGAGGAGTCCGATCATGCACAGCACCGACACCGCGCCGACGAGCAGCAGATCGCCGCGGACCATGAATTCGCCGATCCGCAGCATCACGTCGTCGTACACGGCGGGGTAGTTCTGCGGCATGCCGTCGGTCATGTGCACGATGATCTCGTCGATGAGCAGCAGCATGCCCACCGTGGCCATGAGCGGCGCGAGCGGATGGGAAAGCGGGATGAAATGGAAACAGGTGAGATAGACCATCCAGCCGATCAGGCCGCCGGCGATGAACGCGGCCAGGAACACCGCCCAGGCCGGCGCCGCCGTCCAGGCCTGAAGGATGATCAGCCCGCTATAGGCGGCGCCGATCGACGCCGCGGCATAGGCGAGATTGAGCTTGTGCATCACGCCGAACACCAGCGTGAACCCAATGCCGATCAGGGCGTACGTCGTGCCGAAGAGGACGCCGTCGGACGCCGCTTGCAGGAAATCCAGCACCCCTTAAAAAAACGGGCGCGGAATCGCCGCGCCCGCTTCCCTCCCGTCGTCGGTTATAGCGGGTTGTGCAGCACTCGCCACTGCCCCTTGTTCGCGTGCACGAAGAGGTAAGGCTTGTCCGCCTCGCCTTCGCGGTCGCGCTTGGTGACCCCGAGCAGGCCCTTCGTCTCGCTCAGCTTGGCGAGCCCGTCGCGGATCTTGCGCCGGTCGGCCTGCACGTCGCCGGGCCGCCCGGAAATGCCGGCGGCCTCGATCACGTCCTTGAGGATGAACATGTTCTCCCAAGCCGCCATGCTGTGCAGATCCGCCGCGCCTTTGAACTTTGCGGTCATCTGCGCGGCCGCCGTCGCCTCCTTGGTTACTGGGGCGAACGACGTGGGGATGATCATGCCCTCGGCCTGCTTGGCGCAGCCCTCCAGCGTCTCGAGGCTCGAGGAGCTGGTGAGGCCCACCAGCACCTTGGGCTTCACGCCCTGGCGCTGCATCTCCTTGAGGACGCCGCAGGTGGTGAAGGGATGCGCCGAGATGGCCACGACGTCGGCATTGGCCTTCCTCATCTCGCGCACCTGGGTGGCGAAGTTGGTGTCGTTCAGCAGCCACTTGGAATTGCCCAGCACCTGGAAGCCGCTCGCTTCGGCGCGCTCCTTCATGACCGAATACCAGGTGGCGCGCGAGTGGGCGAAGTCTTCCTCGACGCCGCCGTACACCGTCTTGATGTCCGGATGCTTGGTCTTCAGCCAGTAGAAGAGGGAGTTGTACATCGTGTTCTCGTTGGGCACGTTGCGGAAGGCCCATTCGGAGATCTTGGCGAGACCCACCTTGATCGCGACATCGGTGAAGATGGGCATCTGCAGGCCGGAGTCGCCCGCGTCGCCGACTCTTTTCTGGAGGATGCCGAAGAGCGGCTCGGCCACGTTGGAGCAGGTGGGCCCCACCGCAACCAGGGCGTCGGTGCCGAACATGCGGCGCGTCACCGCGATGCCTTCCTCGGCGTTGCAGCGGTCGTCGTAGTAGTCGATGGCGATCCTGGCGCGCGAGCCGTCGGCGAGCTTCACGCCGCCCTGGCGGTTGATGACGTCCGCTGCGGCGAGCATGGCCGCCTCGCTGTTGATGCCGAACGAGCGCACGACGCCGGACTTGGCGCCGAAGCCCGCGATCTTGATGGTGCGTTCCTGGGCGTACGCGCTGCTGGACGCGGCGAGCGCGAGCCCCACTGCCAGGGCGACTGTCTTCACTTCGGCCTCCTCCTTGGAGTAGATTGGGCAGTGTAAATCGGGGAGGCGGGAGATGGGAACGACCGCGAATAAGGAGTCGAGCGGCAGCAGCCGCTCGGGAAGGCAGAAGCCGAACGGCAGCAGCCGCTCGGGAAGGCAGAAATCGAACGGCGGCAGCCGCGCGGGGAGGCGCGATGTTGCGGCGCGGAAGACCGCTTGGGAAAGCCTTGTCCCCGGGCCGGCCAACTATACGGCGCTGTCACCCATCGTGTTTCTCCCGCGCGCGGCCGAGATCCATCCGCAGGGTGTCGCCGTCATCCACGGCGAGTCGCGCCTGACCTACGCGCAGCTCCACGAGCGCGCCTGCCGCCTGGCATCGGCGCTTGCGCGCCGCGGGGTGCGAAGGGGTGACGTGGTCTCGGCGATGCTTCCGAACGTGCCGGCCATGCTCGAGGCCCATTACGGGGTCCCCATGGTCGGCGCCGTACTGAACACCATCAACACCCGCCTCGACGCGCAGACCGTGGCCTACATCCTCGAGCACGGGGAAGCCAAGGTGCTCATCACGGACCGCATGTACGCGGCAGTCGTCGGGCCGGCGCTTGCGCGCTTGAAGCGCAAGCCGCTCGTCATCGACGTCGACGACCCGCTGTATAGCGGCCCGGGCAGTCGTCTCGGAAAGCTCGACTACGAGACCTTCATCGACAGCGGCGACCCGCAGTTCCGCTGGACGCTGCCGCCTTCGGAGTCCGACCCCATCGCGCTCAACTACACTTCGGGCACCACGGGGCGGCCCAAGGGCGTCGTCTATCACCACCGCGGCACCTTCCTCGAGGCTGCCGGCAACATCATGGCGTGGGCCATGCCGGCACGACCGGTGTACCTCTGGACGCTGCCGATGTTCCACTGCAACGGCTGGTGCTTCCCGTGGTCCGTGACCGCCATGGCCGGAACCCATGTGTGCTTGCGGGCGGTCGAGCCGAAGCGCATCTTCGACCTTATTGTCGAGCACGGCGTGACGCACATGTGCGGCGCGCCGACGGTGCTCGGCATGCTCGTGAGCGCACCCGAGACCGAGCGGCGCAGGTTCCCGCACGTCGTGCATATCCAGACCGGCGGCTCGCCGCCCCCCGCCAAGGTAATCCAGGCGATGGAGGAGCTGGGCTTCCAGGTGCTGCACATCTACGGCATGACCGAGCTGCAGGGCCCTTCCACGTATTGCGCTGCGCAGGACTGGAAGGACAAATACGCCGAGATGGCGCGCCAGGGCGTGCGCTACCCGGTCGTGGAAGGTCATATCGTCGCCGACGCCAGGAGCTGCAAGCCGGTGCCCAAGGACGGCCGCACCGTCGGGGAGATCCTGGTGCGCGGCAATACCGTGATGCTCGGCTACCTCAAGGATCCGAAGGCCACGGCCGAGGCGTTCGCCGGCGGCTGGATGCATACCGGCGACCTCGCGGTGTGGCATCCGTCGAGCTACATCGAGATCAAGGATCGCAAGAAGGACATCATCATCTCGGGGGGCGAGAATATCTCCTCGGTGGAGGTGGAGATCGCGCTCTACAAGCACCCCGCGACGCAGCTCGCCGCGGTGGTGGCGCGGCCCGACGAGAAATGGGGCGAGGTCCCCTGCGCGTTCGTGCAGCTCAAGGAGGGCGCCGCGGCGAGCGAGTCGGACTACATCGAGTGGTGCCGGCAGAACCTCGCGCGGTTCAAGGTGCCGAAAAAAGTCGTGTTCGGCCCGCTGCCGACCACCGCCACGGGCAAGATCCAGAAGTTCGTCCTGCGCGAGCGCGCCAAGGCCCTGTAAGGCGTCGACCTCGTGGGCTAGGGGCGGTCGAGGGTCTGGTCGTCGTAGGAGGCGGGATCGGAGATGGGCTCGATGTGGGTGAACACGCCGGCGTTCGGCACCAGCGAGCGGATGCGCTCCTCGATCTCCTCCGACAGGCGATGGGCCTCGGCCACGCTCCAGTGATCCGGCACCAGCAGGTGGAAGGAGATGAAGCGGCGCCGTCCGGACTGGCGCGTGCGCAGCGCGTGGAAGGCGACGCCGTAGCGGCGCGCGTACTCCTCGAACAGGCGCTTCACCTCGTGCTCATCCTCGCGGGAGATCGCGGCATCCATGAGGCCGCGCACCGAGCGCCGCACGAGCCCGACGCCCACCCAGACGATGTGCAGCGCCACGGCGATCGCCACCAGGGGGTCGAGCACCAGCCAGCCTGTGACGTAGACCAGCGCGACGCCGGCGATCACGCCGGCGGAGGTCCACACATCCGTCATCAGGTGATGGCCGTCGGCTTCGAGCGTGATGCTGTGGTGAAGCTTTCCGACGCGGATCAGGAGGAGGGCCACGGCGAGATTGATGGCGGTCGCGAGGGCGCTCAGGCCCAGGCCGAGAAGCGGCGCCTCAAGCGGCTGGGGCGCGAGCAGTCGCGGTACCGCGGCGACGAGGATGGCGCCGGCCGCGATCACGATCAGCGCGCCCTCGAGCCCGGCGGAGAAGTACTCCGCCTTTGAATGGCCGTAGGGATGGCTCGCGTCGGGTGGGGCGGCCGCGACGCGCAGCATCGTCAGCGCGAAGAGCGCCGCGGCGAGGTTGACGAGCGATTCGAGGGCGTCGGAGAGCAGGCCGACCGAGCCCGTGACCCACCAGGCGAACGTCTTCAGCCCGATGGTGGCGATGGCCGCGGCGATCGCCAGCCACGCGTAGCGCTCAAGGTTGATGGAGGCGGTAGACAATGCCGGAATCGGCGCGGATGTCGGCGGAGAGCAGCTCGTGCAGGGCAATGTGCTCGCCGGAAGTGGCCTTGAAGCGCCTGCTTTGCACCGCTATTCCGAAATCCGACGATGAGAAGAGCAAGGCGCGGGCCTGCGGGTGCGGGTCGGCGTCCCCCGGCACGACCTGCTCGCAGGCCCAGCGCTTGAAAAGGACGGCGCGTCCGAGACATCGCCGGCTCCACGGGGTGGGATTCTGGAAGCGGGCGAGATACGCGGGGGACTCGAGCACCGCCGGCGAATCGAGCTCATAGGTGGCGAGATACTTGCCGGCGCCGGGCGGTACCTGGGCCACCCAGCGCCGCGCGCTGCGGAAACCGGGAATGGCGAGTCGCTCGGGCAGGTGCTCCTCGTCGTACCAGGCATTGAATTCTTCCTCCATGCCCGGCGGCGGCTCGGTGAGGGTGAGCAGAAGTCCGCGGCTCATGCGTCGATGATCCGTCCCTTTTCGAGTGTATAGCGCCGGTCGGCCACGCGCTCGATGAAGCGCCGGTTCTGCTCGGCCAGCAGCACGGCGACGCCGGCGCGCTTCATTTCGAGGATCGCGCGCGCGACTTCGGTGACCACCACCGGCGCGAGGCCTTCGGAAGGCTCATCGAGCAGGATCGCCTTGGGGTTGCCGGCGAGCGTGCGCGCGACGCACAGCATTTGCTGCTCCCCGCCGGACAGGCGCCCGCCCAAGCGATCGAGCAGGGCGCCGAGCGACGGAAACAGGCCGAGCAACCGCTCCCGCGTCCAGGCCGGCGTCCCGGGGCGGGGCGGCTGCCGTCCCACTTCGAGGTTCTCGGCGACCGTGAGCTCGGGAAAAATACGCCGGTCCTCGGG
>DATLGR010000274.1:0-17813 GCA_035540415.1 Burkholderiales bacterium
ACCTCGACGGGCGGGCGCTGCGGCTGCCGACGGTGGTGGTGCGGCCCGGCCGGCCCAACGCCGCCGCGTCGTCCTTCGCGAGCGGCATTATTCGAGAGCCGTTGAACGGCGAGGTGGCGCAATGCCCCGTGGCGCCTGATACCGGCGTGTGGCTGCTGTCGCCGCGGCGCGTGGTGGAGGCGCTGGTCCACGCCTGCGAGCTGCCGGCGCAGGCCTGGGGGCCGGACCGCGTGCTCAACCTGCCGGGCATCACGGCGAGCGTGCGCGAGATGCTGGCGGCGCTGGAGCGCGTCGCGGGCGCGCAGGTGGCGGCGCGCGTGCAGTTCGAGCCCGACGCGCGCGTGCAGGCGATCGTGCGCACCTGGCCTACCCGCTTTCGCACGCCGCGCGCGCAGGCGCTCGGCTTTCGCGCCGATGCCGACTTCGACTCGGTGATCCGCGACTACATCCGCGACGAATCGATCGAGCCGCGCTAGTCAGTCCACCTTGATGCCGGCCCGCTTCACGACCTCGCCCCACTTGGCGATGTCGGCGCGGATGAGCGCGGCGAGCTCCGCGCCGCTGCCCCCGGCGGGCTCAGCCCCGGCGGCGAGCAGACGCTCGCGCGCATCGGCGGCCTGGAGCGCGGCGAGCGCCGCCTCGTGCAGCCGCGCCTGCAGCGCGGGCGGCAGCCCGGCGGGCGCGAAGAGGCCGAACCACGCGCTCGACTCGAACCCCGGGAGCCCGGCCTCCGCCATGGTCGGGAGCTCCGGCATGAGCGCCGAGCGCTTCACCGTGGTCACCGCGAGCGGCTTCACCGCGCCGGAGCGCAGGTGCGGCTGCGCGCTCACGATGTTGTCGAAGAGCATGGTGACGCGCCCCGCCGCGAGATCCGGGATGGAGAGCGCCGTGCCCTTGTACGGCACATGCACGATGTCGATTCCGGCCATGCTCTTCAGAAGCTCGCCGGTGAGGTGGATGATGGTGCCCGGGCCGCTCGAGGCGAAGCTCATCGTGCCGGGCTTCGCCTTGGCCGCCGCGATCAGCTCCTTGAGCGAAGCGACGCCCGCCTGCGGGCTCACCACGAGCACGTTCGCGCTGGTGGTGAGGAGGGTGATCGGCGTGAAGTCCTTCAGCGGATCGTAGGGCGGCTTGCCGATCACCGCGGCCACCGCGTGCGTGCTGTTGGTGGAGATGAGCAGCGTGTAGCCGTCGGGTGCGGCCCTGGCGGCGAGGTCCGAGCCGATGGTGCCGCCCGCCCCCGGGCGGTTCTCCACGACCAGGGTCTGCTTCAGGTGCTCGCCCATCTTTTGCGAGATGACGCGGCCGATGATGTCGGTGGCGCCGCCGGGCGGGAACGGGATCAGCACGCGCACCGGTTTCGAAGGGTAGGCCTGCGCCGCCGCGGTTGCCGGCCAGCCGATGGACAGGGACAGGGCGAGAGCGAGGAGGCGGCGCAGGATCGGGGTCATGGGTCTACCAGTTGGGATCCCACAGCCGCCACCACGGCACGTCGCGCTTGCGGCTGCCGCCCTTGAGGTAGGGGCTTTCGGGGAAGTTGGTGCGCATCACGCGCTCGGCGGCGTCGCGCAGCTCCGCCATGCCGAGCGCGTCGTAGGCCTGCATCAGGATGTGGATGGCTTCTTCAACGGCGGGCGACTGCGGATAATTCTTGATCGCGGCCTGCGCCCGATTGACCGCCGCGACATACGCCGAGCGCCGCATGTAATAGCGGGCCACGTGCACCTCGTGCGAGGCGAGCGCGTTTACGAGGTAGCGCATGCGGTCGGCGGCATCGGCCGCGTACCTGGAGTCGGGAAACCGCGTCACCACCTCGCGGAAGGCGTCGAACGCCTCGCGCGTCGACTTGGGGTCGCGGTCGCTCAGGTCCTGGTTGTTGAGCCAGGAGAGCAGCCCCTGCTGCTCGTTGAAGTTGATCAGGCCTTTCAGGTAATAGGCGTAGTCGACGTTCGGGTGGTTGGGATAGAGCTTGATGAAGCGATCGACCGCCGCAACCGCCGAGGCGCGCTCGCCTTCCTTGTAGTGCGCGTAGGCTGCCTCGAGCTGCGCCTGCTGCGCGAAGCGCCCGTAGGGGTAGCGCGCCTCGAGCTTCTCGAAGTAGCGGATCGCCTTGGTCCACTCCTTCGCGGCCATCGCGTCCTTCGCCTCGCCGTACAGGCGTTGCGCCGACCAGCCGGCCGTCTCATCGGTCTCGCCGCCGGAAAGAATGCCGCAGCCGGCGAGCAGCAGGACGGCGAGCACTACAAGTACACTGGAACGCATGCGGGGGAAAAATTATAGCGTCGAGGACGACGAAGGCTCCGATTGGGAGGCGGCGTTCGCGGCGCCGGTGTCGGCGACGGTGCCGGCCGCGCTCGGCGGCCTGCGCCTGGACCAGGCGCTCGCGCGGCTGTTCCCGCAGTACTCGCGCAGCCGCCTGCAGGCCTGGCTCAAGGCGGGGCATGTGACGCTCGACGGCGCGCGCCCCGCCGCGCGCCACCCCGTCGCCGGCGGCGAGCGCGTCGCGCTGCAGCCCCCGACGGCGCCGCTGGCGGGCGCGCCCCGGGCGCAACGCATGCCGCTGAGAGTGGTGCACGAGGACGACGCCATCCTCGTGCTCGACAAACCGGCCGGGCTGGTGGTGCATCCGGGCGCCGGCCAGCCCGACCGGACCCTGCTCAACGCGCTGCTCGCGCACGCGCCGCAGCTTGCCGCCGTGCCGCGCGCCGGCATCGTACATCGCCTCGACAAGGACACGAGCGGGCTGCTGGTCGTGGCGAAGACCGTGGAGGCGCAGGCGCACCTCGTGCGCCAGCTCGCCGAGCGCAGCGTGCGGCGCCTGTACCTCGCCGTCGTGCACGGCGATCCGCCGGCGAGCGGCGTCATCGATGCGCCCCTCGGCCGCGACCCGCGCTCGCGCGTCCGCATGGCGGTGAGCCACCGCGGCAAGCCCGCGCGTACCCTCTTTCGCGTCATCGAGCGCTTCGGTCACGCGGCGCTGCTCGAATGTCGCCTCGAGACGGGCCGCACGCACCAGATCCGTGTCCACCTGCAGCACATCCGCCATCCGCTGGTGGGCGATCCGGTCTACCGGCGCGGCACGCGGCACACGGTGGCCTTCGCGCGCCAGGCGCTGCACGCCGCCGAATTGTCGCTGGTGCACCCGGCCACCGGCGAGACCGCGCGCTGGCGCGCGCCGCTGCCGCGCGATCTGAAGAAGCTCATCGAGACCCTGCGCGACGATCCGCCCTCGCCGTGATTCATCCTGACTGGCCGGCGCCTCCGCGGGTGCGCGCCCTGATGAGCACGCGGCATACGGCCGAGTCCGCGCTGCGCGCGGAGCTGCCGGACGCGCCGGTGCTGCTGCGCCAGGTTCACGGCACGCGGGTCGTGGACCTCGACCGCTTCGGGTACCCCGCCGAGGGCGATGCCGCGCTGACGCGGACCCCGGGCACCGTGTGCGCGATCAAGACCGCCGACTGCATGCCGGTGCTCCTTGCCGACGAAGCCGGCAGCGTCGTGGCAGCGGCGCACGCCGGGTGGCGGGGTCTTTGCGCCGGCGTCCTTGAGGCGACGGTGCGCGCGATGGGCGTCCCGGGAAGCTCGCTCCTCGCCTGGCTGGGCCCGGCGATCGGGCCGGCGGTGTACGAGGTGGGCGACGAGGTGCGCGCGGAGTACCTGCGCGCGGACGGCCGGGCATCCAGCGCTTTCCGTCCGGCGCGGCCAGGCCATTGGCTGCTCGATCTGTACACGGTGGCGCGCCAGCGGCTCCAAGGACAAGGTGTGCAGCACATCTTTGGCGGCGGGTTTTGCACCTACTCGGATCCGGCGCGCTTTCACTCCTTTCGGCGCGACCGCACTGCGGCACGCATGGTGGCCTGCATCTGGCTCATGGACTGAAAGGGCTACGCCCGAGGGCCGAAAAGGACGACGGATCAGGCGCTTGAGAATCATTTGACGGGGCGTCTTGTGCGGCGCAGAATCGGCCGCGATGCATCCCGGGTCCCCGGACGCCCTGCTGGCGGCGATCTCCCAATCGAGCAACGAGCTGACGCAAGGTTGGCTGCGCCTCGTGTCGGGAGGATCGTTTCCGCCCGCCGGGCTGGCAGGGCTCGAGCCCCGCGGCGAGTTGCGAGCCCGGTACCTGCAGGAGCAGACGCAACTCTGGCAGGCGATGCTCGCGGGCCGGCGCGCACCGCAAGCGGAACCGGCCGGCGCCGACCGCCGCTTCGCGCATCCGCGTTGGCGCGACGATCCGTTCTACGCTTACCTGCGCGAGTCCTATCTGCTCGCCGCGCGCACCCTGGAAACCGCAGTCGAAGACGCGCCGCTCGAGCCCGCCGCCAAGGCGCGCGCCCGCTTCGCCGTTCGCCAGTGGGTCGATGCCGCCTGCCCGGCAAACTTCGCCGCCACCAACCCGCAGGTGCTCGAGCGCGCGCTGGAGACCCGCGGCGAGAGCCTGGCGCGCGGGCTCGCGAACCTGCTCGCGGACGCGCAGCGCGGCCGCATCCGCCAGAGCGACGAGTCGGCCTTCGAGGTCGGCCGCAGCCTGGCGGTCACCCCCGGCGCGGTGGTGTACGAGAACGAGCTCATGCAGCTCATCCAGTACGAAGCCGGCACGCGCGAAGTGGCCAAGCGCCCGCTCGTGATGATTCCGCCCTGCATCAACAAGTTCTACATCCTCGACCTGCAGCCCGAGAGCTCCATCGTGCGCCACGCGGTGCAGGCGGGACACACGGTGTTCATGGTTTCCTGGCGCAACGTCGGCCGCGAGCACGGGCATTTCGGTTGGGACGACTACCTGGAGCTCGGCGTGCTCACGGCGCTTCGAGTCGCCCGGAGCATCGCGCGCAGCGACAAGGTGAACACCCTGGGTTTCTGCGTCGGTGGCACGCTGCTCGGCGCGGCGCTCGCCGTCGCGGCGGCAAAGGGCGAGGCGCCCGCCGCGAGCGTCACCTTTCTCGCGACGATGCTCGACTTCGCGGACACCGGGCCGATCGGCCTGTTCGTCGACGAGGCCGGCGTGGCCGCGCGCGAGGCGACCCTCGGCCGCGGCGGCATTCTGCCGGGATCGGACCTTGCGTTCGTGTTCTCGAGCGTGCGCGCGAACGACCTCGTGTGGCCCTACGTCGTCGGCAATTACCTGCTCGGCGACGCGCCGGCCGCCTTTGACCTGCTCTACTGGAACGCCGACAGCACCAATCTCCCCGGCCCGATGTACTGCTATTACCTGCGCAATACGTATCTCGAAAACCGGCTGTGCGAGCCGGGGCGATTGACGAGCTGCGGCGTGCCGGTCGATCTCGGGCGCATCGTGGAGCCGCTTTTCGTCCTGGCGACGCGCGAGGACCACGTCGTCCCCTGGCGCAGCGCCTACCGCACCCTCGGGCTCGTGGGCAGCGCCGACAAGACCTTCGTGCTCGGCGCAAGTGGGCACGTCGCCGGCGTGGTCAATCCGCCGGCAAAGAACCGCCGCAGCTACTGGACCGCGCAGGGGCTGCCGGCCGATCCCGCGGCGTGGGAGGCGGTGGCGCGCGAGCACCGCGGCAGCTGGTGGCCGCTCTGGCTGGAGTGGCTCGGCGGGCATGGCGGCGGCCGGCGCAAGGCACCTACGGCCCCCGGCAATGTCCAACACAGACCGATCGAGGCGGCCCCCGGCCGCTACGTCAAGCAGCGCATCCACTAGGAGTTCCCCATGGAAGAGATCGTCATCGTCGGCGCAGCACGCACCCCCATCGGCAAATTCGGCGGCAGCCTGGCGAAGACGCCAGCCTCGGATCTCGGCGCGCTGGTGATCCGCAAGGTGCTGGAGCGCGCCGGCCTCGCGCCCGAGCAGGTGTCGGAGGTGATCATGGGACAGGTGCTCACCGCCGGCGTCGGGCAGAACCCGGCGCGCCAGGCGGCGATGCGCGCCGGCCTGCCCGAGATGGTGCCCGCGATGACCATCAACAAGGTGTGCGGCTCCGGCCTCAAGGCCGCCATGCTCGGCGCGCAGGCGATCGCGCATGGCGACTCGGAAGTGGTGATCGCCGGCGGGCAGGAGTCGATGAGCCTTTCGCCGCACGCGCTGATGGGCTCGCGCGACGGCTTCCGCATGGGCGACGCAAAGATGGTCGACACCATGATCGTGGACGGCCTGTGGGACGTCTACAACCAGTACCACATGGGAGTCACCGCCGAGAACGTGGCGAAGGAGTACGCCGTCACGCGCGAGGAGCAGGACGCGTTCGCGGTGGCGAGCCAGAACAAGGCGGAGGCGGCGCAGAAGGCGGGCCGCTTCAAGGACGAGATCGTCGCGGTGGAGATTCCTTCGCGCAAGGGGCCGACGCTGTTCGCGGAGGACGAGTATCCGCGCCACGGTGCAACGCTCGACGCCATGAAGGCGCTCAAGCCCGCGTTCGACAAGAACGGCACGGTGACGGCGGGCAATGCCTCGGGCATCAACGACGGCGCCGCCGCGGTCGTGCTGTGCTCGGCGCGCAAGGCGCGCGAGCTCGGCCTGAAGCCGCTCGCGCGCATCAAGGCGTTCGCCTCCGCGGGGGTGGACCCGAAATACATGGGCATGGGCCCGGTGCCGGCTTCCAAGCGCTGCCTCGCCCGCGCGGGCTGGGAGCCGAAGGACCTCGACCTCCTGGAGATCAACGAGGCGTTCGCGGCGCAGGCGATCGCGGTGAACCGGCAGATGGGCTGGGACACGCAGAAGGTGAACGTCAACGGCGGCGCCATCGCGCTCGGCCACCCGATCGGGGCCTCGGGCGCGCGCGTGCTGGTGACGCTGCTCCACGAAATGCAGAAGCGCGAGGCCAAGCGCGGCCTCGCTTCGCTGTGCATCGGCGGCGGCATGGGCGTCGCCCTGGCGGTCGAACGATAGAACGAAAGGAAAAAATGAAACGGGAAGTGGAAGTCGTGGAGGCGCCGCAGGAAGAGCCCTGGCGCGATCGCAGCCGGCCGGAAATCGCGCGCATCGTGTTCGTGTCGGGGGGGATGGGGGGCATCGGCACCGCGATCTGCCGGCGCTTCGCGCAGTCCGGGCATACGGTGGTTGCCGGCTGCCTGCCGGGCTACGAGCGCAAGGACGAGTGGCTGGGCGCGATGCGGCGCAAGGGCTTCAAGGTGCACGCCGCCGAGGGCGACGTCGCCGATTTCGACTCCACCGCGCAGATGTTCTACAACGTGCGCTCGGTAGTGGGGCCGGTCGACGTGCTGGTGAACAACGCGGGCATCACGCGCGACGCGGTGTTCAAGCGCATGACCGAGCAGGACTGGATGGCGGTGATCAACACCAACCTCAACAGCGTGTTCAACGTCACGCGCCAGGTGGTCGACGGCATGTGCGAGCGCGGCTGGGGCCGCATCATCAACATCTCGTCGGTCAATGCGCTGAAGGGGCAGTTCGGCCAGACCAACTACTCGGCGGCCAAGGCCGGCATGGCCGGCTTCGCCAAGGCGCTGGCGCAGGAGGTGGTGCGCAAAGGCGTCACCGTGAACACGGTGTCGCCCGGCTACGTCGAGACCGACATGGTGAAGGCGATCCGGAAGGACGTGCTCGACCAGATCCTCGGCGCGATTCCCATGGGCCGGCTGGCGCGGCCCGAGGAGATCGCGGCGGTGGTGGCGTTCCTCGCCTCCGACGAGGCCGGCTACATCACCGGGGCCAACATCTCGGTCAACGGCGGGATGCACATGATGTAGACTGCCTTCTCCCCGAGGAGGAAGGCTTATGGCAAAGCAACGGATCGCCGTCGTGACCGGCGGCATGGGCGGCCTCGGCGAAACCATCTCGACCAAGATGGCGGATGCCGGCTACCGCGTGGTGGTCACCTACTCGCCGTCCAACACGAAGTTCAAGGCGTGGCTGGAGGAGATGAAGGGGCGCGGCTACAGCTTCGCCGCGTTCCCGGTCGACGTGGTGGACTACGAGGATTGCGCCCGCAAGACCGCGGCGATCCAGTCCGAGTGCGGCCCGGTGGACATCCTGGTGAACAACGCCGGCATCACCCGCGACATGACGTTCAAGAAGATGACCAAGGCCGACTGGGACGCAGTGATGCGCACCAACCTCGACTCCTGCTTCAACATGACCAAGCAGGTGATGGACGGCATGGTCGACCGCGGCTGGGGTCGGGTAATCAACGTGTCCTCGGTCAACGGCCAGAAGGGCGCGTTCGGCCAGACCAACTACTCGGCGGCCAAGGCGGGCATCCACGGCTTCACCAAGGCGCTCGCGCTGGAGGTCGCGCGCAAGGGCGTCACGGTCAACACCATCTCGCCGGGCTACATCGGCACCAAGATGGTGACCGCCATCCCGAAGGAGATCCTCGACTCGAAGATCCTGCCGCAGATTCCCATCGGGCGGCTGGGCAAGCCCGACGAGGTGGCCGGCCTGATCATCTATCTGTGCTCCGAGGAGGCGGCATTCGTCACGGGCGCCAATATCTCCATCAACGGCGGCCAGCACATGTACTAAGGAGTAGACTGCGTCATGGCGTCCCCCCAGCCCACGCACGAGGCCAAGATGGAGAACCCGTTGCGCCTCATCAAGAAGTACCCCAACCGGCGCCTGTACGACACCAAGACGTCGAGCTATATCACGCTCGCCGACGTCAAGCAGATGGTGCTCAAGCAGGAGGAGTTCCAGGTCATCGACGCCAAGAGCGGCGACGACCTCACGCGCCAGATCCTGCTGCAGATCATCCTCGAGGAGGAGTCGGCCGGGGCGCCGATGTTCTCCTCCGACCTGCTGTCCCAGTTCATCCGCTGCTACGGCAACGCGGTGCAGGGCATGATGGGCAGCTACCTCGAGCGCAACATGCGCGCCTTCCAGGACATCCAGAAGGCGCTGCAGGAGCAGTCCCAGCGCGTCTATGGCGACAACTCGCGCGCCTCGCAGGAGCTGTGGGCCCAGTTCATGAACCTGCAGGGCCCTGCCATGCAGAGCCTGATGCAGGCCTACGTGGAGCAGAGCCAGAAGGTGTTCACGCAGTTCCAGGAGCAGATGCAGAGCCAGGCGCGCAACATGTTCTCGGGCCTCTCGTTCCCCGGCTTCCCCGGCGCGCAACAGCAGAAGAACGACCCCGACAAGCCGTAGTGCCCGTAGCGCCGAAGATCGGTTTCGTTTCGCTGGGATGCCCCAAGGCGCTCGTGGATTCCGAGCGCATCCTCACGCAACTGCGCGCCGAGGGCTACGCCACTTCGCCGACCTACGCGGACGCGGACCTCGTGATCGTCAACACCTGCGGCTTCATTGACGAGGCGGTCGAGGAGTCGCTCGGCGCCATTGCCGAGGCGCTCGCCGAGAACGGCAAGGTCGTGGTGACCGGCTGCCTCGGCGCCCGCCAGGAGGTGGTCCGGGAGGCGCATCCGGCGGTGCTTGCCGTGACCGGTCCGCACGACACCGCCGCGGTGATGCAGGCGGTGCACGCCCACCTGCCGAAGCCCCACGACCCCTACACCGACCTGGTCCCGCCCACCGGCGTCAAGCTCACGCCGCGTCACTACGCCTACCTCAAGATTTCCGAAGGCTGCAACCACCGCTGCAGCTTCTGCATCATCCCCTCGATGCGCGGTGACCTCGTTTCGCGTCCGCTCGGCGAGGTCATGCAGGAAGCCGAGAACCTGGTGCGCGCCGGGGTGAAGGAGCTTCTCGTCATCTCGCAGGATACGAGCGCGTACGGCGTCGACCTGAAGTTCCGCACCGGCTTCTACCGGGGCCGGCCCGTCAAGACGCGCCTGAGCGAGCTGTGCAAGGCGCTCGGCACGCTCGGCGTGTGGGTGCGGCTGCATTACGTGTACCCTTATCCGCACGTGGACGAGGTGATCCCGCTCATGGCGCAGGGCCGCCTGCTGCCGTACCTCGACGTGCCGTTCCAGCACGCGGCGCCGCGGATCCTGCGGCTCATGAAGCGCCCGGCGAGCGCCGAGCGCGTGCTCGAGCGCGTGCGGCGCTGGCGCGAGCTCTGTCCCGACATCGCCATCCGCAGCACCTTCATCGTCGGGTTCCCCGGCGAGACCGAGCGGGAGTTCGGCGACCTGCTGCGTTTCCTCGAGCAGGCCGAGCTCGACCGGGTGGGCTGCTTCGCCTATTCGCCGGTCGAGGGCGCCGCGGCCAACGCGCTGCCCGACCCGGTGCCCGAAGCGCTGCGCGAAGAGCGCCGCGCCCGCCTTATGGCGCTGCAGGCGCAAATCAGCGCGCGGCGCCTGCAGGCCAAGGTCGGCAAGGCCCTGGAAGTTCTCATCGACGAGCCCGGCGTGGGCCGCTCCAAGGCGGACGCGCCCGAAATCGACGGCGTGGTGCGGTTCGAGGGCGGACGGCCCGGGGAATTCGCGCGCGTCGCCATCGATCGTGCCGACGAGCACGATCTCTACGGGAGACTGCAATGACGACGAAGCGCGAGGTCGTGGTGGTGTCCGGCGTGCGCACGGCGATCGGCGACTACGGCGGCGCGCTGAAGGAGCTGCCTGCGACGCGTCTGGGTGCGGTCGCGATCCGCGAGGCGGTGGCGCGCGCCAAGGTCGACCCGGCGGCGGTCGGCCATGTGGTGATGGGCAGCGTGATCCACGGCGAGGCGAAGGACATGTACCTCTCGCGCGTCGCGGCGGTGGAGGCCGGCATTCCGGTGAGCACGCCGTGCCTCACCGTGAACCGGCTCTGCGGCTCGGGGCTGCAGGCGATCGTGTCGGCCGCCCAGCACCTGCTCCTGGGCGACTGCGACGTCGCGGTGGCGGGCGGCGCCGAAAGCATGAGCCGCGCGGCGTACTTCCTGCCCGCGGGGCGCTGGGGCCAGCGCATGGGCGACGCCGCGGTGGTCGACGCCATGACCGGCGCGCTGCACGATCCGTTCGGTCACGGCCACATGGGCGTCACCGCCGAGAACATTGCCGCCCGGTACGGCTTCAGCCGGGAGCAGCAGGACCAGTTCGCGGTCGATTCGCACGCCAAGGCGGCGCGCGCGCTGGAGGCCGGGCACTTCCGCTCGCAGATCGTGCCGATCGAGCTCAAGACCCGCAAAGGCGTCGAGCCGTTCACCACCGACGAGCATGTGCGCGCCGGTGCCAAGCTCGAGGACCTGGCGAAGCTCAAGGCCGTGTTCAAGAAGGATGGCACGGTCACCGCCGGCAACGCCTCGGGCATCAACGATGCCGGCGCCGCGCTGGTGCTCATGGAGGCCGAGGCGGCGCGCAAAGCCAACGCCAAGCCGCTCGCGCGCCTGGTGGCCTACGCGCACGCCGGCGTCGAGCCGCAGGTGATGGGCCTCGGGCCGATCCCCGCCGTGCGGCGCGTGTTCGAGAAGGCGGGCCTGAAGCCGGCCGACATGGACGTGGTGGAGTCGAACGAGGCCTTCGCCGTGCAGGCGATGGCGGTGACCAGGGACCTCGGGCTCGACCCGGCCAGGGTCAATCCCAACGGCGGCGCCGTGGCGCTCGGCCATCCCATCGGCGCCACCGGCGCGATCCTCACGGTGAAGGCGCTGCACGAGCTCGAGCGCATCGGCAAGCGCTACGCCCTGGTCACCATGTGCATCGGCGGCGGACAGGGCATCGCCGCCATCTTCGAGCGCGCCTGAGTCCCAAGCTGCGCATCGGCCTCGCGCTCGGCTCGGGCAGCGCCCGCGGCTGGGCGCACATCGGCGTCATCCGGGCGCTCGAGGAGCGCGGCATCAAGCCCGACCTGGTGTGCGGCAGCTCCATCGGCGCGCTGGTGGGCGCAGCCTACGCCGCCGGCGAGCTCGACCGGCTCGAGGCCTGGGCGGCGAGCCTCACCTGGACCACCGTCGTGCGCCTGATGGACCTCACCTGGCGCGGCGGCCTGATCCGCGGGCAGCGACTGTTCACGTTCTTTCGCACCATCTTCGGCGAGCGCGACATCGACGCCCTGCCGGTGCCCTACGGCGCGGTCGCGACCGAGCTGTACTCGGGGCGCGAGCTATGGCTGCGCCACGGCAGGGTGCTCGAAGCCGTGCGGGCCTCGTGTGCGCTGCCAGGGTTGTTCACGCCGGTGGTGCGCGACAACGCCCTGCTGGTGGACGGCGGGCTGGTGAACCCGGTGCCGGTGTCGATGTGCCGGGCGCTCGGCGCGGAGCTCGTCATCGCGGTGGACCTTAGCTGGGGCAAGCTCGGACCCTATCGCAGCCGCGGCCGCGCGGTCGCCCCGCGCGAGGTCCCGGGCTGGCTCGCCCGCCTGCGCCCCGGCTGGGTGAGCGCGCCGCCGCCCGCCGAGGGGGCCGCCCCGCAGCCGCCCTCCATCGTCGAGGTGTTCATGACGTCGCTCGACATCGTGGAGATGCGCGTCGCGCGCAGCCGCCTCGCCGGCGATCCGGCGGACGTGCTGCTCACGCCGCTGCTGCCCGACTTCTCGACCATGGACTATCACCGCGCGCCCGAGGCGATCGCGGAGGGCCGCGCCGCGGTGGCGCGGATGGCGCCGCTGCTCGAGCAGGTCGTCAGCCGCGGCCGGAATCCCGCCTAGCCCGGGTCAGAGCCGACGCTTCGACTCCGACGCCGCGACCGTCTCACGCGCCTCGCGCGCATCCTCGGTCGAGGCATGCGGCGGCTCCTGCGAGTGCTCGGCGGAGGGCTCGTAGGAAAGCCTGGCGAGCACGGCGAAATGGTCCGATCCGATGGGCGGCAGCACGCGGAGCGTTCGCAGCCGGAAATGCTCGGAGTGAAAGAAGTGGTCGAGCGGAAACCGCAGGCCGGGCGCGTGAGCGGGGTAGGTGCTGTAGAAGCCGCGGCCGCGCCGCGGGTCGAGGAGCCGGCTGATGCGCTGGAACTGACGGGTGGTCCGCGACCAGGCCACGTCGTTCAGGTCGCCGCAGACGATCACCGGACAGCCGGCATCGCGGACCCGATACGCGAGCCGCACCAGCTCGGTGTCGCGCTCGAGCGAATCGCGGCTCTTGTCCGGCGCCGGCGCTCGGGGATGCATGCAGTGCAGAAAAATCCAGGAGCCGTCCCGCAGGCGCACGCGCGCGTGGATCGACGGGATGCCGGGTTCGCAAAGATGCTCCACGTGCTCGTCGGCGAGCGCCAGCCGCGAGTAGAGGGCCATCCCGTAGAGATTGTCGAGCGGGACCTCGACGCGATACGGGTGCGTGCGGGCAAAACTTGCGAGCTGATCGCACCACCACCGATCGGTCTCGGCGAACAGGATGACGTCCGGATCGGCCTCCTCGACGACGCGCCGCACGCGCGCCGCGTCGCGGTTGTGCTGAAGCACGTTCGCGACCACGAGCGAGATGGTGCGCTCGCCCCGCGGGCTGCGCGCGTCCTCGACCTCGCGCGGCGCAAGCGGCGTGTAGTGCCAGATGCGGCTCCACTGGAAGGCCACCGCCGTGCCGAGGAATGTCGCGGCAAGGCGCCACGGCCAGGCACGCGTGCGCGCCTTCCCAGCGATCGGGACCAGCGCGGCGCTGCCGAGCACGGCGATCTGAAGCCGCGGGAAGTCCCACATGCGGATCCACGCCGACTTGGAGCGCAGTCGCGGCAGGGCGGTCGCCGCGACCGTCAACGCGGCGACGGCGACCGCGGCCCCAAGAAGAACTGAGCGAATGATCGGCATCCAGTACGGTGGATCGGATCGGTCCACCGCAGTTCCCCGGGCACGCTCAAGGCGCGAGCAGCCCCCGGCGACGGCTACTCGCCCCCCTCCGGGCGCATGTGGGGGAAGAGAATCACGTCTCGAATGCTCGGGCTGTCGGTGAGGAGCATCACGAGCCGGTCGACGCCCAGGCCCGCCCCCGCGGTGGGCGGCATGCCGTATTCCAGGGCGCGGATGTAGTCGCCGTCGTAGTACATCGCTTCCTGGTCCCCGGCGTCCTTGCGCTTCGCTTGCTCGAGAAAGCGCTCGGCCTGGTCCTCGGGGTCGTTCAGCTCGGAGAAGCCGTTGGCGATTTCCTTGGCGTCGATGAAAAGCTCGAAGCGGTCGGTGAGCTCGGGGTCGGCGTCGCGCCGGCGGGCGAGCGGCGACACCTCGGCGGGAAAGTCGGTGACGAAGGTGGGCTGGACCAGGCTTTTCTCCGCGACCGTCTCGAAGAGCATGAGCTGCAGCGCGCCCCAGCCCTGGTCGCTTTTCGTCTCGACCTTCAATGCCCTCAGCGTCCTCTCGAGGAAGGCGCGGTCGCGCAGATCGCCCTGGATGCCGTGGCGGCGGATGGCGTCGGCGAGCGACAGCCGCTCGAACGGCTTCGCGAGCTCGATGCGCCGGCCCTGGTAGGTGATCTGCGCGACGCCGGCGGCCTCGCGCACCAGCCGCTCGGTCAGGTCCATCATGGCGGTCCAGTCCTCGTAGGCGCAGTACCACTCGAGCATCGTGAACTCGGGGTTGTGCCGCGTCGAGATGCCCTCATTGCGGAAGTTGCGGTTGATCTCGAACACCCGCTCGACGCCGCCCACCACCAGGCGCTTGAGATACAGCTCCGGCGCGATGCGCAGGAAAAGCTCCATGTCGAGCGCGTTGTGGTGCGTCCTGAAGGGCCGCGCGGTGGCGCCGCCCGGGATGGGCTGCATCATCGGGGTCTCGACCTCGAGGTAGCCTTCCTCGCGCAGCACGGTGCGCAGCGTCTCGATGACCCGCGAGCGGCGCAGGAACACTTCGCGCACGCCGGGGTTCACGATGAGGTCGACGTAGCGCTGCCGGTAGCGGCTTTCGTGGTCGGTGAGACCGTGGAACTTCTCCGGCAGCGGGCGCAGCGCCTTCGCGAGCAGGCGGATCCGCGAAGCGTGCAGCGTAAGCTCGCCCTTCATGGTCTTGAAGAGGTGCCCTTCCACGCCCACGATGTCGCCCAGATCCCAGTGCTTGAAGTCCTCGTAGCCGGCGAGGTCGGCGGTGATGTAGGCCTGCAGCCGGCCGGAGCCGTCCTGCAGGGTGGCGAAGCTCGCCTTGCCCATCACGCGCTTGAGCATCATCCGCCCCGCCACGGCGGCGCGCGGGCGGGCGGCCTCGAGCTGCTCCTTCGAGCTCTCGCCGTAGCACGCGTGCAGCGCCGCGGCGACGTGGGTGCGCCGGAAGTCGTTGGGGAACGGCACCCCGGCGGCGCGCAGCGCCTTCAGCTTCTCGCGGCGCTCGTCGATGAGCTTGTTGTGTTCTTCCACCCTAGACCCCCTGCTTGAGGCTCGCGCTGATGAAATCATCCAGGTCGCCGTCGAGCACGGCCTGGGTGTTGCCGATCTCCACGCCGGTGCGCAAGTCCTTGATGCGCGACTGGTCGAGCACGTAGGAGCGGATCTGGTGCCCCCAGCCGATATCGGTCTTGGAGGCTTCCAGCTTGTCCTGCTCGGCCATGCGCTTGCGCAGCTCCAGGTCGTAGAGGCGGGACTTGAGCATGGCGAGGCACTCGGCCCGGTTGCGGTGCTGCGAGCGGTCGTTCTGGCTCTGCACCACGATGCCCGTGGGCAGATGGGTGATGCGCACCGCCGACTCGGTCTTGTTCACGTGCTGGCCGCCGGCGCCCGAGGCGCGGTAGACATCGATGCGCAGGTCCGCCGGGTTCACGTCCACCTCGATGGTTTCGTCCACTTCCGGATAGACGAACACGCTCGAGAACGAGGTATGCCGGCGCGCGTTGGCATCGAACGGGCTCTTGCGGACCAGGCGATGCACGCCGGTCTCGGTGCGCAGGTGCCCATAGGCGTGCTCGCCGGTAATCTTCAGGGTCGCGCTCTTGATGCCGGCCACCTCGCCGGGGGTGTGCTCGAGCACCTCGGCGCCGAAACCCTTGCGGTCGCAGTACTTGAGATACATCCGCATCAGCATCGCGGCCCAGTCCTGCGCCTCGGTGCCGCCCGAGCCCGCCTGGATGTCGACGAAGCAGTTCGCCGGGTCGAGCGGGTTGGAGAACATGCGGCGGAACTCGAGTGCCGCGACCTCCTTCTCGATGCGCTCCGCCTCGCGCCCGAGCTCCTCGAGGGTGCCGTCGTCGGCATCGCCGCGGGCGAGCTCGAAAAGCTCGGTGGCGTCGGCAAGGCCGCCGCCGACGCGCCCGAGCGTGCCCACCACCGCCTCGAGCGCCTTCTTCTCCTTGCCGAGCTCCTGGGCGCGCTGCGGATCGCTCCAGACCTTGGGGTCCGACAGCTCGCGCTCTACCTCGGCCAGCCGGCGCTGCTTGCCCTCGAGGTCAAAGATACCTCCGCAGCTCGGCCGAGCGCTGCTGCAGGTCGGCGAGCGAAGAGGCGATGTGGTTGATGCGTTCGGCTTCCATCAGTTCGATTCCATGCGCTCGCCCCAGTAACGCACTTCCTGGCGGAAGCGCGCCTCGGCCTCGAAGCGCTCCAGGGGCAGGACGAGGTTGCGGCTCGGGATGGAGACGAAGGCCTTCGTCAGGCCCTCGCCCACGGTGCTGAGGTAGAAGTGCACCTCTTCGGCGCGCTGCACGGTGAAGAGCAGGAAATCGCGTCCGGCGGCGGTGGAAATCTGCGCGATGCGCAGCACCTCGCCGTTTCGGTAGCCGCGCTGCCGTGCTTCCAGCATCTCCTCGGTCGCGAGGCGCGGAATGCCCATCGCGTCGGCCACATCGGCGCCCACGTAACCTTCGGCGCCGCGCTCGCGCAGCCAGCCGGCGATCCCGCGCAGCATGCCGTGGTCGGCTTTCAGGGCCGGCTGCAGCGCGTGCTGCGGGCGCGCGGGCGCGGCTTGCGCGGCTCCATGAACGACAACACAGGCGGCCATCAGCACGCCGAGCACCCACCCCACGTTGATCCCCCGAGCTCCCTTGTTCTCCAGGGCGCTAGTCTACAGCGGATCAGGCCGTTCACTGCGGGATCACACGCGCTTCGCGGTGTACTCCTCGGCGATCTTGTCGTCGAAGAAGGCGGTCGGATTCGGGGCCGCCATGAAGCGCCGGTACACTTCCGGGTAAACGCCGCTGTACTGGAAGACCTGGCCGTTGGACATCTCGACCTCCAGCGTGCGCGTCGGCTCGTCATAGCCCACCGAGCGCAGCCGGGAGGAGTTGACCCGCTTTCGCTGCATCAGGCGGCGCTCATCCGCCGAGCGTCGCGCTCCACGGGGCGCGCGAGGCGCCGGTCTGCACCTCGCCCTCGATGCGGTTGCCCTTGACCTGTCCGGAAAACTCGCCGCGCCCGCCGGGCAGCTTGAAGCTCAGGCGATCGCCGCGCAGCTTCAGCTCCTGCAGCGCGAGCTCGCGGCCGTCGAGCTGGGCGACGCCGGACACCCGGGTGAGCTGCTGGCGCAGCTGCAGCGTGGCGGGCTGGCGGCTCACTGCCGGGGGCATCTGCGCCTTCCAGCGCCCGCCCACCTTCGCCGGCACGACGTACAGGTAGATGAGCGTCGTGGTGACGCCGCTGATCTGCACCTTGTCCTCGAGGTCCATCTGCACGTACTTCTCCGGGATCCAGCCGGTGAGCGGGTAGTCGTGCGACACGATGCGGGTGCCGGGCCGCAGCTCGGCGAGGAACTTGTCCTTCAGCAGGTTGACCGTGTCGGGCAGGAGATACATGGTGATCACGCTCGCCTGGGAAAGATCGGTCTTGAACAGATCCTGCTTGAAGAACTTGACCCGCTCGGCCACGCCCTCGGCGCGCGCGGCCTCGTTCGACTTGCGCACCAGGTCGTCCTTGATCTCCACGCCGAAGCCGCGGGCGCCGAACACCTTGGCCGCGGTGAGCACGATGCGCCCGTCGCCCGAGCCCAGGTCGATCAGGAAGTCCTGCGGGCCCACGTCGGCGAAGCGCAGCATGTCGGCCACCACGCTCTGCGGCGAGGGCACGTAGGGACCGGCGTCGCGGATCGGCTTGAGGTCGGTGGCGCTCGCCGCGGAGGTCATCAGGATAAGCAAGGCAAGTGCGCGCATCATTCGAAGTGCTCCACGTTGATCTGC
>DATLGR010000275.1:0-3032 GCA_035540415.1 Burkholderiales bacterium
CCGCCACGGCGGGCGCGGCGCCGAAGCGGGCGCGCGAGCTCGAGGACGTGCTGCGGCTCGGACGCGAGCGGCTCATCGACTACCAGGGCCTGCGCTATGCCGAGCTCTACGAGCGGCGCCTGCAGCCCTTCCTCGACGGCGATCCGCGGCTCGCCGCCGAGGTGGCGCGGCACCTCGCGCTGTGGATGGCCTTCGAGGACATCATCCGCGTCGCCGACCTCAAGACGCGGCCGAGTCGCTTCGAGCGCGTGCGGCGCGAGGTCGGCGCCAAGGAAGGCGAGCCGGTGCTGGTCATCGACTACATGAAGCCGGGCCTGGAGGAGTTCGCCTCGGTGCTGCCGCGCGCCCTGGGCCGGCGGCTCGTGGCGTGGGCCGAGCGTCGCGGCAAGCTCGATGCCTTCCACGTCGGCATGCACATCAAGACGAGCGGCATCCTCGGCTATTACCTCGTGCGCTCGCTCGCCTGGATGCGCCCGCTGCGGCCGCTCAGCCACCGCTACCACGAGGAGCAGCAGCTGATCGAGCGCTGGCTCGGCCTCGTCGTCGAGGCGGCGAAGCGCGATGCCGGCCTTGCCCTGGAGGTTGCCGAATGCGCGCGCCTCATCAAGGGCTACGGAGAGACCCACCGCCGCGGCAAGGCGAACTTCCTCGCCATCGTCGACGCGCTGGTCGAGAACCCGCCGACCGCCAGTCCGCGCGAGCAGGCCGCGGCCATCCGCAAGGCGCGCGAGGCGGCGCTTGCCGATCCCGAGGGCAAGCAGCTCGGGCAGACGCTGGGCAAGCCGGTGGTGTGGCTCAAGCCGGTGGCGCGCACGTAGAATTCCCTTTTCCAGAGGACTATCCCATGGCCAGCGTTCCCCAGCCGAACCCCCGCGCCGAGCGCCAGGATCTCTACCGGCGCATGGACAAAAGCAACCTCGCGCCCCTGTGGGAGGTGCTCCACAACCTGATTCCCAACGAGCCGGCCACGCCGTGCAAGCCCGCCCTGTGGAAGTACCGTGACGCGCGCCCTTACCTCATGGAGGCGGGCAAGCTGATCACCGCCAAGGAGGCGATCCGGCGCGTGCTGATCCTCGAGAACCCCGGCATGCGCGGCGAGTCCTGCATCACGCAGAGCCTGTATGCGGGCCTGCAGCTCATCCTGCCCGGCGAGATCGCGCCCAGCCACCGCCATACGCAGTCGGCGCTGCGCTTCATCGTCGAGGGCTCGGGCGCCTACACCGCCGTGGACGGCGAGCGCACCACCATGCATCCGGGGGACTTCATCATCACCCCCTCGTGGACCTACCACGACCACGGCAACCCCGGGAACGAGCCAGTGGTCTGGATGGACGGGCTCGACATCCGCATCGTGCAAACCTTCGCCGCGCAGTTCCACGAGGTGTACGGCGAGGAAGTCCAGCCGGTGAGCCGCAGCGAGGGCGCCGCGACCGCCCGCTACGGCAGCGGGCTCGTGCCGCTCGGCGCCCCCGCGCCGTTCGGCAAGACCTCGCCCATCTTCAACTACCCGTACGCCCGCAGCCGGGAGGCGCTCGCCATGCTTGCGCGGGACTCCGATGCGGATCCCTGCCACGGCTGGAAGATGCAGTTCACGAACCCCCTCACCGGCGGCCACGCCATGCCGACCATCGCGGCGTTCATCCAGCTGCTGCCCAAGGGCAATCGCACGAAGACGTACCGCTGCACCGACGGCACCGTCTTCTCGGTGGTCGAAGGCCGCGGCACGGCGACCATCGCCGGCCAGGCGTACGACTTCGAGCCGCGCGACACGTTCGTGGTGCCCTCCTGGATGCCGCTCGAGCTCGAGTCGCGGGAGGAGACGGTGCTCTTTTCCTTTTCCGACCGGCCGGGCCAGGAAGCGCTGGGGCTCTGGCGCGAGAAGCGCGGATGAACGCGCCGGACAAGGCCTTCCTCGCCAGGGAATACAACAACCGGGAGCTGGTCCCGGACCATCCCGAGTACTTCGCGCGCTGGAAGGAAAGCTCCGCGCGCGCGCGCGGCACCATGGCCTGCCACCTCGACCTTCGCTACGGCGAGATGCCGGGCGAGTCGCTGGATCTCTTCCCGTCGCGCAAGGGCGACGGCACCTGCCTGATGTTCATCCACGGCGGCTACTGGCGCTCGCTCGACAAGAGCGACCATTCCTTCCTCGCGCCCGCGTGGGTGGATGCGGGCGTGTCGCTCGCGGTGGTGAACTACGATCTGTGCCCGAGCGTCACGATGGACGAGATCGTGCGCCAGATGCTGCGCGCAAGCCGCTGGCTGTGGCTGCATGCCGAAGACTACGGCATGGATCAGGACCGCCTCTACGTCGGCGGCCACTCCGCCGGCGGACATCTCACGGCCATGCTGATGTGCGCTCTGTGGCCGGTGTTCGACCGGCGCCTGCCCAAGGACCTGTGGAAGGGCGGCCTCGCCATCAGCGGGCTGTACGATCTGCGGCCGCTGCTCGAGGTGGAGTTCCTGCAGGCGGACCTGCGCCTGGATGAGCAAAGCGCGCTGCGCCTGTCGCCCGCGTTCCTGCCGCCCGCGACGCGCGCGCCGGTGATGACCTGCGTCGGCGGGCGCGAGTCGAGCGAGTTCCTGCGCCAGAACGCGATGCTCGGCGAGCGCTGGCGCGCCGCCTTCGCCGGCGACATCGCGATGCCGCAGGCGCACCATTTTTCCGTGCTCGACGGCCTGGCAGACCAGAACAGCCCGCTGTTCGCCGGCGCCCGCCGGCTCATGAAGCTCGACAAATGACCGACTACCTGCAGCCGGGGCGCTTCGTCGACAGCGCCCATCCGGCCGTCATCGCGTATGCCGCGGAGCACGCCAAGGGGCGCAATCCCCGCGAAAAGGCGGTATCGCTTTACTACGCCGTGCGCGACGGCATCCGCTACAACCCGTTCCAGAACTTCCTCCTGGACGACACCTACCGCGGCTCGGTGTGCCTGCAGCGCGGCGTGGGCTGGTGCGTTCCCAAGGCGGCGCTGCTCGCCGCGTGCGCGCGCGCCGCCGGCATTCCGGCGCGCGTGGGATTCGCCGACGTG
>DATLGR010000276.1:0-7065 GCA_035540415.1 Burkholderiales bacterium
TTCAAAGGCTTAGTGCGCGCGTGCGGCGCGCGGAGCGTCTGCGGCTGCCCGACGACTTACGCCACAGTCAGCACAAAGTGCTGGTTCGAAAAGCTTTTTCAGGTCGCGGGGGCCCGACGTCGATGGCCCACGAGGCGTGTAATTGCTTCCCGCATCGCGCGTGCGTCGGCGCGACCCGTTCCCGCGATGGCGAGCGCCGAGCCGTGCGCTACGGAAGAAAAGACCACGGGTGTTCCCACGGTGACCCCCGCCACCGCGTTCGGCGCGAGCAGCTTCGCGGCCACGTGCCCCTGGTCATGGAACATGACGACGTAGGCGTCGTAGCCGGCGCGCTGCAGGAGCGTGTCGGCGCCGATCGGCCCGTCGGCGACCACGCCCTCGGCGCAGGCCTGCTCGATCGCCGGGCGCACCACGTCGAGATCCTCGCGGCCGAAGGCGCCGCCCTCGCCCGCATGCGGATTCACGGCGCCGACCGCGATGCGCGGCCGCGCCACGCCGATGCGCTCGAGCGCCTCGTGCACGGCCAGCAAGGTGCGCTTCACGCGCTCGACGCTGATCATGGAGAGCGCCTTGCGCACCGCCGCGTGGAGCGTGACGTGCGCGATGCGCACCTCGCGCCCCTGCCACTCGAAGCACAGCATCAGGATCCCGGCCTCGGGCGGCAGGCCGGCGGTGCGCGCCACGAACGACGGGTAGCCGTCGAAGGCGATCCCCGCGGCGTGGATCGCCGTTTCGGTGTGCGGCGCCGCCACCACCGCCGCGTACTCGCCGGCGAGCGCGCCCTCGATCGCGCAGCGCGCCGCGTCGACCGCGGCGCGGCCGTGCGCCGCGCGCACCTCCCCGATGGCGAGCTCGCCGGGCGCGAGCTGTCTTCTTTCGACGACGCTCAGGCCTTCGAGCGACAGGCGGCAGGCGGCGGCGTGCGCCTGGAGCGCGCCCGGATCGCCGATCAGGACCGGCTCGCACAGCGCGCGCACCGCCGGGTCGTGCGCGGCCTTGATCGAGATCTCGGGGCCGATTCCGCCCGGATCGCCGATGGCAATGGCAAGGCGCGGCTTCACGTCAGGCCGCGAGCGCCGGCTCGAGATCGCCTGCGAGGAAGCCGCCCGACTGGTGGCGCCACAGGCGCGCGTAGTGGCCATCGGCGCGCAGCAGCGCCTCGTGCGTGCCGGCCTCCACGATGCGGCCGCCCTCGAGCACCACCAGGCGGTCCATGCGCGCGATGGTCGACAGGCGATGCGCGATGGCGATGACGGTCTTGCCGCGCATGAGGTCGATGAGCTCGGCCTGGATGGCGAGCTCGGCCTCGGAATCGAGCGCCGAGGTGGCCTCGTCGAGGACCAGGATCGGCGCGTCCTTGAGCACCACCCGCGCGAGCGCGATGCGCTGGCGCTGGCCGCCCGAGAGCTTGACCCCGCGCTCGCCCACGTGCGCGTCGTAGCCCGCGCGGCCGTTCCAGTCGCGCAGCCGCACGATGAACTCGTGCGCCTGCGCCTTGCGCGCCGCCGCCTCCACCTCGTCGGCCTGCGCCCAGGGCCGCCCGTAGCGGATGTTGTCGGCGATGGAGCGGTGCAGCAGCGAGGTGTCCTGCGTCACGAGCCCCACGGCGGCGCGCAGGCTCTCCTGCGTGACCCCGGCGACGTCCTGGCCGTCGATGCGGATGGCGCCGCGCTCGGGCGCGTGGAAGCGCAGCAGCAGGTTGACCAGCGTCGACTTGCCCGAGCCCGAGCGGCCCACGAGCCCGATGCGCTCGCCGGGGCGCACGGTGAGGTCCAGATCCCGCAGCACGGCGGCGTCGCTGCGGCCATAGCCGAAGGTGACGCCGTCGAACACGATCTCGCCGCGCGACACCTCCAGCCGCGCCGCGCGGGGCCGGTCGGCCGCGCTGTGCGGCACCGCGATGGACTGCATGCCCTCCTGCACCACGCCGACATTCTCGAAGATCGCGCTCACCTCCCAGCTGACCCAGCCCGCCACGGTCGTAATCTGCCACACCAGCGGCAGCGCGGTCGCCACGGCGCCCGCCGAGAGCGTGCCCTGGGCCCACAGGCCGATGCCGATGACCGCGGTGCCGGCGAGCAGGCCCGCGTTCAGCACGGCGAGCCAGAACATGAAGCCGGTGATCGCGCGCATATGGGCGCTCATGCCGGCCTGGTGCGCGTCCACCGCCTCGCGCACGTACGCGTCCTCGTCCGCCATGCGGGCGAAGAGCTTCACGGTGAGGATGTTGGTGTAGCTGTCCACCACGCGCGCCATGACGAGCGAGCGCAGCTCGGAGCTCGCGCGCCCCAGCTCGCGCAGCCGCGGCACGAACCGGCGCAGGAAAATCGCATAGCCCAGCGCCCACAGCAGCGTGGGCGCCGCGAGCCGCCAGTCGAGCGCCGCCATCAGCGCGCACGCCGTGGCGCCGTAGACGCCGATGTACCACACCGCCCGGATGCTCGCCATGGTGCTCTCGCGCAGCGCGTGCGCGGTCTGCATGACGCGGTTGGCGATGCGCCCGGCGAAGTCGTTCTGGAAGAACGGCCAGCCCTGGCGCACCACGTGCCAGTGGCTCTGCCAGCGGATGAGGGACGTGGCGCCGGGGATCAGGGCGTTGTGGCGGATCGCGATGTCGGCGAGCAGCGCCGCCGGCCGCACCACGAGCACGAGCAGCAGCATGGCGGCGAGCATCGGCCACTGCTCGGCGAGCGCCTGCTGGCGGTCGGCGGCCTCCATCAGCGACACCAGGCGCCCGATGAACAGCGGAATGACCGTGTCGAGCAGCGCCACCGCGAGGCTCGCCACGAACATGGCGCCGTACCAGCCCTTGGTCTGGCGCACGAAGTGCCAGTAGAAAGCGAGCAGGCCCTGCGGCGGCGCGCCGGGTCCCGGCGATGCCGTGCCGCGGATCGGCGAGTGGAGCAACCTCAAGAGTGCAATCCGGCGTTTCTTTGTTGTGGCGCGCATCTTACCGCCATCCATGGCGCCGGCGCGGTTGTAAAAGTTGCATGCGCCGCCCGATAATCGGGGCGAGTGATCTCCGGCATCCGTCCCCTGCCGCGCAGGCTGCTCTCGCTGGTCGCCGTCGCGCTCCTGCCCGTCGCGCTCACCGCCTCCGGGGCGTTGCTCTGGCTGAACGAGCAGCGCCGCGCGACGCTCGAGAGCACCATGGTGCAGAGCGCGCGCGCCATCGCCGGCGCGATGGACGGCGAGCTCGCGCGCATCGCCTCGGTCGTGCGCACGCTCTCCGCCTCCGAGGCGCTGCTCGCCGGCGACTACGAGCGCTTCTACGGCATCGCACGGCGCGTGCTGGAGGTGGAGCCCGCGTGGGTCACCATCGCGCTCGCCGATCCTTCCGGAAAGTACCTTTTCAACCTGCGGCGGGCCTATGGCGACCCGTTGCCGGCCTTCCTGTCCGAGCTGCCCACCTTCGAGCAGCTGCGCGCCACGCGCGAGCCGCTGGTCACCGGCGTGTTCATGGGGAAGGTCAGCGGGGAGGCGCTCTTCTCGGTGCGCGTCCCGGTGGTGCACGAAGGCGACCTGCGCTACGTGATTTCGGCGGCCGTGTCGCCCAAGGCGATGCTCGAGGTCGTCGAGCGCCAGCAGGTCCCCGCGCAGAGCATCGTCGCCATCAGCGACCAGAACGGCGCCATCGTGGCGCGCTCGCGCCGGCACGAGGAGTTCGTCGCCCGCGGCATCACGCCGGACCTGCGCGCGGCGATCGCGCGCCAGGGCGAGGGCTTCGCCGCCCTCATGACGCTCGACGGGCAGAGGACCTACGCCGCCTTCAGCCGCTCCAAGTGGAGCGGCTGGGCGGTGGCCGTCGGCCTGCCGAGCGAGGCGCTCGACGCGCCGATCCGGCGCTCCTCCGCCGTGCTGGTCGCCGGCGGCCTGCTGTCGGTCGCGCTGGGCACGCTCGGGGCGCTCGCCCTCGCGCGGCGCATCGCCCATCCCATCGGCGCCATGGCCGAGGCCGCCGCCGCCATCGGCCGCGGCGAGCGCCCGCGCCTGCCGCAGAGTCCCATTGCGGAGCTGCAGGCGATGAGCACCGCGCTGGCCGAGGCCGCCGAGCTGCGCGCGCGCGCCGAGGAAGCGAGCCGCCGCAAGGACGAGTTCCTCGCCATGCTGGGGCACGAGCTGCGCAATCCGCTGGGCGTGCTGAGCAATGCGGTGAACGTTCTCGCCCGACGCCCCGCGCCCGACCCGGCGACCAAGGCGCTGCACGACATGCTCGCGCGCCAGGTGGACCACCTCGGGCGGCTGATCGACGACCTGCTCGATGCAAGCCGCGTGATGGCGGGCAAGATCGCGCTCGAGCGCGCGCCGCTCGAGCTCGCCGCCGAGCTCGAGCGCGTGGTGGGCGCGCTGCGCGAGGTGGGACGGCTGCAGGCCCACGCGGTCACGCTGCATGCCGAGCCCGTATGGGTCGATGCCGACCGCCATCGCCTCGAGCAGATCGTCGCCAACCTCCTCGACAACGCCCTCAAGTACACGCCGCCGGGCGGCCGCATCGACGTGCGCCTGCGCCGCGAAGGCGGCGAGGCGGTGCTGGAGGTGCAGGACGAAGGCATCGGCATCGACCCGGCGATGCTCGAGAGCGTGTTCGAGCTCTTCGTGCAGGGCGGACGTACCCTCGAGCGCTCGCAGGGCGGCCTGGGCATCGGGCTCACGCTGGTGCAGCGCCTCACGGCGCTGCACGGGGGCCGCGTGCAGGCCCACAGCGCCGGCGCGGGCCGCGGCAGCCGCTTCACCGTGCGGCTGCCGGCGCTGGCGGCGCCGCCGCGCGGCGAGCGCGCAGCGCCCCCCGGCGCGGCGCGCGAGCGCCCCGCGCCGCGCCGCGTGCTCGTGGTGGAGGACGGCGAGGATGCGCGCGCCAGCCTTCGCCTGCTGCTCGAGGCCGCGGGCCACCGCGTGCAGGAAGCGCGGACCGGGCCCGAAGGGGTGCGCCTCGCGCTCGAAGGGCGGCCCGACGTGGCGCTGATCGACATCGGGCTGCCCGGGTTCGACGGCTACGAGTGCGCGCGCCGCATCCGCGCCGACGCGGCGGGGCGAACGCTGCGCCTCGTCGCGCTGACCGGCTATGGGCTGGACAGCGATCGGGCGAAGGCGCTTGACGCCGGATTCGACGCCCACGTCCCCAAGCCGGTGACGCCGCAGGCGCTGGAAGCGCTGATCGCCTGATCCGGGCGGCTTCCGGTACGGCGCTTGCATGGCCCGGGCCTTGGCCGGGGCGGTCAGGGCGCCGCAACCATCCCGACGGTATACGACGAACCTGCACACGTCCCGGCCTCTTCCCGATCGGCGAAAGTCCGCTTCGCCGCGCAAATCCGGAGCGACGTCCATGGATCACGAGCACGCCTCGAACGCGCTGCGCACCGCGCTGCGCACCCGCGACCAGGACGCGGCGCAGCGCCTCGCGCGCTCACTCCACCTCGCCGACCTGGCCGCTCTCGTTTCGGAGCTGCCGCCGGAGGCCGGGCCCGGCCTGCTCGCGCTGCTGCCCGCGGCGCCGGACGCGGAGACCATCTACCAGGCGTATGTGATCGACGAAGATCGCCGCCTGGTCGGCACCGTGTCGCTGAAGGACCTGATCCTCGCCGCGCCCCAGGCGCGCGTGGCGGAGCTGATGCACCGGGAGCCCATCGCGGTGCGCGCCGACGCGCCGCGCGAGGACGCCGCGCGGCTGGTGGCCAAGTACGACCTCATCGCCCTGCCGGCGCTCGATGCGGGCGGGCGGCTGGTCGGAATCGTCACCTACGACGACGCGATGGACGTCGCCGAGGCCGAGGCCACCGAGGACTTCGGCAAGGTCGGCGCAGTCGAGCAGCTCGCGGTGAGCCTCAAGGACGCCTCGTTCGGCCTGCTCTACCGCAAGCGCGTGTTCTGGCTGCTGGTGCTGGTGTTCGGCAACCTCTTCACCGGGGCCGGCATCGCCTACTTCGAGGACACCATCGCGGCCTACGTGGCGCTGGTGTTCTTCCTGCCGCTGCTCATCGACTCGAGCGGCAACGCCGGATCCCAGTCGGCCACGCTCATGGTGCGCGCCCTCGCCACGGGCGAAGTGGTGCTCAAGGACTGGGCCGGCATGCTCGGGCGCGAGCTCGTCGTCGCGGCGCTGCTCGGCGCAACCATGGCGCTCGCCGTATCGTGGCTCGGCCTGTGGCGCGGCGGCGCCGAGATCGCGCTGGTGGTGTCGCTCACCATGCTGCTGGTGGTGATCGTGGGCAGCCTCGTCGGCATGTCGCTGCCCTTCGTGCTGAGCCGCCTGAAGCTCGACCCCGCCACCGCGAGCGCCCCGCTCATCACCTCCATCGCCGACGCCGCCGGCGTGATCCTGTATTTCGCCATCGCCACCACGCTGCTTTTCTGAGCCGGCCGACCCGAGCAACGCAAAAATGCATGATGGTCCGCCGCCTCGGCCGCTGCATGTGGGGATTTTCCTCCTTGCGGCCGAAGCACAGATGCACTAAACAACCATGCTGATAAGGCCGCCGCGTGCGCCGGCATCCCGGCAACCGACTGACAGTCCCCTAAGCCGCGTTGTAGAGTTCATGTATGACCAGTTCTCCATTGAAATCGTTTCTGACAGGCGTCCCCGGCTTCGATGAAGTGCTGGGCGGCGGACTATGGGAAGGCAGCCTTTACCTGCTCGAAGGCCTTCCTGGAACCGGCAAGACGATCCTCGCCAACCAGATAGCCTTCGGGCGCGCCGCCGCTGGTGACCGGGTGCTCTACGTCAGCCTCATATCGGAGTCGCACGGCAAGCTGATCCATCACCTGCGCAGCATGGCGTTCTTCGATGAGAGCCAGGTGGGAGAACGGATCACCTACGTGAGCGGCTATCGCAGCCTCGCCGACGAAGGGTTGTCAGGGTTGCTCGATTTTCTTACGGCGGGAATGAAGAACCACCGGCCGGCGTTCCTGGTGATCGAAGGCTTCTCCAGCGCCGAGTACCTGACGCACAAGGCGCTCGAGCTAGCGCAGTTCCTGCATCAACTCAACGCGATGGCGGCTACCATGCGCTGCACGACGCTGCTCGTCACGCACGACCAGGGCGACCGCGATCATCCGGACCACACCCTG
>DATLGR010000277.1:0-1525 GCA_035540415.1 Burkholderiales bacterium
GGCCTCGTCCGCGAGCTGCCGGTCTCCCTCAAGGGCATCCTCGGCCCTGTGGCGCTCGTCACGCGGCGCAACCACGCCCATTCGCCGGCCGCCCACGCTTTCGTGCGGGCGCTGCGCGGCGTCGCGGCCGAGCTCGCCTGAAAAAACAGGGTACGTCCCCCTTTTCTAGGGGCGCAGCTGCGGCAGGACTTCGGCGGCGAAGAGCTCGAGCGAGCGCATGGCATGCGCGGGGGCGAGGTCGCCGAAGGAGAAGACGCAGAGGAGGTAATTGATGCCGGTCTGCCGGATCATTGCCGCCAGCGCTTCAGCGACCATCGGCGGCGTGCCCGTGACGAGCGGGTGCGCGGTCTCCGGGTCGTAGGGCTGCGTGTTGTGCGAGTCGGGGCGGCCGTGCTTGCGGGTGAGGTGGTGGATGTGCGCGTTCCAGGTGGCGTGCGCCTGCTCGCCCAGGCGGCGCGCCTCGGCGGCGTCCGCGGCGATCACCAGGTGCTGGGTCTTGGCGAGAAAGGGCTCGGCGACGTGGGCATTGTGGCGGCCTGCGTCGCCGCGGTGCTGCGCCCACAGCTCGCGGTAGCGCTCGAAGTGCGCGCGGCAGGCGGCAGCCGAGCCGAGGAAGGCGGTGTGGTAGCCGTGACGCGCGGTGAAGTCGATCGACTCGCGGTTGGAGCTCGGAAACCACAGCGGCGGCCACGGCCGCTGCAGCGGCTTCACGTGCAGCTCCGCCTCCTGGTAGCGGTAGTGGCGGCCCTGGTGGGTGAGCATGTCGGCCTGGCAGGCCTTGAAGAAGATCTCCAGGGTCTCGCGGTACTTCTCGCGCGAGGCCTCGACGCCCTCCAGGCCGAAGAGGCGAGACTCGATCGGCGACACGCCGCGCCCGACGCCGAGCTCGAGGCGTCCTCCCGAGAGCTGATCGAGCATGCACACCTCGTGGTAGAAGCGGTAGGGGTCGTACCACGGCAGGCAGAAGGTGAGGGCGCCGGCGCGCAGGCGCTTGGTGCGCTGGAACAGCGCCGAGAGCAGCACGCTCGGCGCGCCGTCGATCGACAGCGGCGTGCCCTGGTGCTCGGCGACGAAGTAGCCGTGCAAGCCCGCCGCGTCGGCGGCGGCGGCGAGGGCGAGCTTGTGCGCGTAGACCTCGGCCGGGGGCTGCGCCGACGCCTCGACCCAGTCGAAGATGCCGAACTTCACGTCAGACCCCCAGGTAGCGGTGCCAGAGCTCGCGGTTGGCGTTCAGCTCGGCCGAGGTGCCCTGCCAGGCGACGCTGCCGCGCTCGATGATGGTGTGGCGGTCGGCGAGGCGCACCAGCCGCTCGATGTACTTGTCGATGACGAGGATGGTCTGGCCCGCGGCGCGCAGCTGGTGCAGGCACTTCCAGATCTCCTCGCGCACCAGCGGCGCGAGGCCCTCGGTGGCCTCGTCGAGGATGAGCAGGTGCGGGTTGGTCACCAGCGCCCGGCCGATCGCGAGCATCTGCTGCTCGCCGCCGGAGAGCTGGTTGCCCATGTTGCTCGCGCGCATGGGGAT
>DATLGR010000278.1:0-3923 GCA_035540415.1 Burkholderiales bacterium
TTCGGCCTTTCGGAGCCTGGAGCGCCAGGCGGACATCGTGCGCGGCAAGATCGCCGCCGGGCTTTCGCCCGAGGCAATTTTTCGCGCCAGCGCTCCGCCGGGTTACAGCGAGCACCATACCGGCCGCGCGATCGACCTCACGACGAGCGACGTGGCGCCGCTGGAGCAGGAATTCGAGCGCACGGCCGCCTTCGCCTGGCTCGGCGCCCGAGCGGCTTCGTTCGGCTTCACGCTTTCCTACCCTCGGGACAATGCGCAAGGCTTCATGTACGAGCCCTGGCATTGGTACTACGGCGAGCGCGGCTAGTTACTTCGCCCGAAAGCTCTTGATCTCGGCGCGCAGCGCGGCGATGACGGCGCGGCCATCGATTCCCTTGCCCTTGGCACGCTTGACCCAGCCGTCCTCCAGCTGGGCAGTGGCTGTGCGGATCTCCTCCATGAACGCGGGGGAAGCGGTCTGGATCTGGATCTTTCCTTCGCGCATCACCTGCTCGCCCCGCTCGTCGGAGGCGTCCCACGCCCTCCCAGAGCGCGTGGCAAGCGCTTCGCCGAGCAACGGCTCGATCAGCTTGCGGTCCGCCGCCGGGATGGTCTTCCACTTGTCGGGATTGGCCATCCATACGAAGCTCACGTTGTAGAGGCCGCCGGGGACGAGCGTGGCGTGCCGGAGCACCGGCGTGAGCTTGAAGGACATCACGGATTCCTTCGGGAAGAACAGGCCGTCGGCGACGCCCGTCTTGAGGATCTCGAACACCTCGGGGGCGGGCCGCAGCAGCGGCACGGCGCCCAGGGCCGTTGCGATGTCGTTGCTCATGCCGCCGCCCACGCGGATTTTCTGGCCCTTGAGGTCCGCCAGCGAGCTCACCGGCTTGCTCGTGTGATGGATTTGGCCGGGGCCGTGCGTGAAGAGGGCGAGCGCCACCACCCCGCGGTGCTCGTCGGCCTTGGCGAGCATACGCTCGTGGACCCGCTGGTAGGCCACCGAAAGCGCCTCGGCGCGGTCGGCCATGAAAGGGAACTCGACCGCCTCGGTCAGGGTGAAGCGGCCTGGGGTGTAGCCATGCACGGTGAAGGAGAGATCGGTGAGCCCGTCGCGCACGGCGTCGAAGGTCTGCGGTGCAGCGACCGGCGCCTTCGGCAGCACGTTGCAGCGCACCCGTCCTGAGGTGACTTTCTCGAAGTCCTGGCACATCGGCACCAGCATGGCGGCGGTCAGGATGTGCGACGGGGGGACTGGCGAGCTCGCGATGAGCGTCACTTGCGCTGCGCCAGGCGCACTGAAGCCAAGCGCGATGAGCCCGAGCCAGCCTGCGATTCGCTTCATTCATCTCCTCCACCGGTTGGATTTCTGCTCGGTATCATCAAGGCCGAGACATGTTTCTGCAAGGGTGATATGACCGACCGTCTCAAGGGCAAGGTGGCGATCGTCACGGGCGCGGGCTCGCAGGGGGAGCTGGTGGGCAACGGTGCGGCCACCGCGATTCTCTTCGCCCGCGAGGGCGCGCGCGTGCTGTGCACGGACCTCGTCGAGGAGCGCGCGGAGGCGACCGTGGCGGCGATCCGCCGCGAAGGCGGCATCGCCTCGGCGTTTCGCGCGGACGTCGCCAACGGCGAGGACTGCGCCGCGATGGTCGCGGCCTGCGTCGAGCGCTACGGCCGCCTGGACGTGCTCGACAACAACGTCGGCATCTCCGTGCGCGCCGACGTGCTCGAAGTCACGGAGGCGCAGTGGGATCGGGTCATGGCGGTCAACGTGAAGAGCATCATGCTCGCCGCCAAGCACGCCATTCCCCACATGGTGCGGGCGGGTGGCGGCTCGATCATCAACATCTCCTCGGTAGCCGGGCTGCGCGCGAACCAGAGCACGCCCTACACGACGTCGAAGGCCGCCATCGTCGGCATGACCCGCTCCATGGCGGGCGACCACGGACCGCACCGGATCCGCGTCAATTGCATCGTGCCGGGCCTCATCTACGGGCCCATGACGGCGCCGCGCATGGACGAGGCGCTGCGCCAAACGCGCCGCGCGGCGGCGCCGCTCGGCACCGAGGGCACCGGCTGGGACGTCGCCTGGGCGGCGGTTTTCCTCGCGAGCGACGAGGCGCGCTGGATCACTGGCGTGGCGCTTCCGGTCGATGCCGGCTTTCTCGTCATGAGCCCCACCACGCGCGCACGCCTCGCGGCACAGCGCGTCTAGCGTGCCGCCACAACGATCGCGCGGTAGTCGTTGACGTTGGTGCGCGTCGGGCCGGTGATCAGCAGATCGCCCAGCGCGCTGAAGAAGCCGTAGCTGTCGTTGCGGGCGAGGAGCGCGCGCGCCGAGACGCCGGCGCGGGCGGCGCGCTCCAGCGAATCCGGGGCGAGGACGGCGCCGGCGTTGTCCTCCGAGCCGTCGATGCCGTCGGTGTCCGCGGCGATCGCCCACACGCCGCCGGTCTCCAGCCCCAGCGCGAGCAGGAACTCGGCGCAGCGCCCGCCGCGGCCGCCTTCGCCGCGCAGGGTGACGGTGCACTCGCCGCCCGAGATGAGCGCCACCGGGCGCCGGAACGGGGCGTCGTAGGTCTGGATCTCGCGCACCAGCGCCGCCATCACCTTGGCCGCCTCGCGGGCCTCGCCGGTGACCGTGTCGCCGAGGATCACGGGCGTGATCCCTTGGCGCGCGAACACTTCGCCGGCGGCTTCGAGCGAGCGATGCGCGCTCGCCACCACCGTGTTCGTCACCCGCCCGAAGAGCGCATCGCCCGGCTTGGGCGTCTCGTCGGCGCCGCGCTCGAGGCGCGCCTTGACGGAGGCAGCCGGCGAGACGCCGTAGCGCGCGAGGATCTCCCGCGCCTCGGCATAGGTGCTCGGATCCGGTGCGCAGGGCCCCGAGGCGATGTGGGTGGGGTCGTCGCCGGTGACGTCCGAGATGATGAGCGCGTGCACCGGCGCGCCGCTCGCGGCGGCGAGGCGCCCGCCGTGGATGGCCGAGAGGTGCTTGCGCACGACGTTCATCTCCTGGATCGCCGCGCCGCTGCGCAGCAGCTCGCGCGTGACCGCCTTGAGGTCCTCGATCGGGATGTCGGCCGCCGGCAGCGAGAGCAGGCTCGAGCCGCCGCCGGAGAGCAGGGCGAGCAGCAGGTCTTCGGGGCCGAGCGCCCGGGCGCGCTCGAGGATTTCGCGCGCGGCGGCTTCGCCGGCTTCGTCGGGCACCGGATGGCCCGCCTCGACGACGCGGACGCGCCGGGTCGGCACGCCGTGGCCGTAGCGGGTGATGGCGATGCCCTCCAGCGGACGATTCCAGTGCCGCTCGACCGCGAGCGCCATCGCCGCGGCGGCCTTGCCGGCGGCGGCCACGAAGGTGCGCCCCTTCGGGGGGCGGGGAAGGTGCGGCGCGAGGATCTCGAGGGGATCGGCGGCGGCCACCGCGGCGCGGAAGCTCTCCTCGAGGAGCGCCCGCATCACGCGGGGGCGAACTCCTGCTTCTCGGCGTCCGGGCCGAGGTTGTAGTACCTCGGGTACGTTTCGGAGAACACGCGCTTCATTTCCTCCACGGGGACGTCGGCAAAGGTGCCGCGGTCGCGCACGTACTCCATGTGGCGGCGGTTGTCCTCGTCGAAGGGATGGAAGATCGAGTCCTCGGTGCCGTCGAACTCGAGCGGCTTCACGCGGAACCGGGTGCACAGCGACAGGTTGAAGGCCGGGGTCGCCTTCACCCACTTGCCGTCGAGCAGGAGGTCGGTATAGCCATGGAACACGAATAAGTCGGTGCCCATCCTGGCGGTGAGCTCGGGCGAGGTGAGATGGTTCTTCACGTCGGCGAACCCCACGCGCGCCGGGATGCCGGCGGCGCGGGCGCACGCGGCGAGCAGCGCTGCCTTGGGAACGCACCAGCCCACGCCGCGCTCCAGGCACACCGAGCCGCGGTAGGTGTCGTCGAGCAG
>DATLGR010000279.1:0-4289 GCA_035540415.1 Burkholderiales bacterium
GGGGTACCGCGAGCGCTGCCCATTCGCCGGAGGGCGAGAAGTTGAATTCGTGATAACCCGCCTTTCCTTCGGGCGCGACGAACAGCTCGCAGCAGCCGCGGCGCCACAGGCCCTCGGCGAAGCGCGCGGGCCGCGGCGCGGGAATGCGCAACGCGGCGAGATCGCCGCTCCACCGATAGCTTGCCTTCAGGCCCCCGGGTACGCGAGACACCGCCGCCTCCACGCGCACCGCAGGGGCCGGGGTCTCCGGGTGGCAGTGCAGCGCCTTCACGCCAGCAGCTCGCGCGCGGCGCCGCGCACGTCCATCTCGAATTCCAGGCCCTCCACCGGCGGCTGCGCGAAGTGCCAGGCGAGGCCCCCGGTGGCGGCGCCGCCGGCGGCGATCTCCGGCCCCACCAGCGCGCCGATATCGCGCACGGTATAGGCCTGGGTGCTCACCGCGTCGGCCCAACCGAAGCCGAGCGCCGCGAGTCGCGTACCCATCTCCGCGAGCACCCAGCGAACCTTGTCGCGCATGGCTTCGGCCGAGGTCTCTCCCGCGCGCAGCGTGCGGCTGGCGAAGCTCCCGGGGCCCGGGCGCACCTCCGCGCCGCCGGCCACGATGAAGCTGCCGCGCGTGCCGGGCGCCGCCGGCACGGTGTAGGAGAACGCGTAGAGCACGGGCTCGGGCGGGGCGCCGTAGGCGGGGCAGACGTTGGTGCGCGCCACGGGATTGACTTCGTCGCGGAAGATTCCCCAGCGTGCGAGCGTGCGCACGTAGAGCCTGTTGAACTCCTGAAAGCCCTGCTCGGTGAACGGCCCCGGCGAGCGCAGCTCGCAGGCGGCGAACGCCGTCAGGGGCCGCCCGCGCCCGGCGAGGTGGCGCTCGACGAAGGCGAAGCCCTCGGCGAGCGGCCGCGGCACGGCGAGGCGCACGCGCTCGATCTCGAAGCCCGGCTCCGCGGCGACGCCGCTCGAGTACTGGAATACCGCCGGCAGATAGCGGTACCCGCCCTCGGCGAAGCGCGCGATCTTCTTCACAGCACCTCCTTCAGGAGATGGAGCGTATTGTCCTTCAGCCGGTGCAGCGCCGGGCGCCGGCGCCAGCTCGCCGCATCGAGCTCCACGCAGTGCTGCAGGTCGTGCTCGAACATCCGCTCCAGGCGCGCAGCCAGGGCGGCATCCTGGAAGCCCACGGTGATCTGGTCGTCGGTCTCGAGCGAGCGCACGTCGAAGTTCGTGGTCCCCACCGCGCACCAGGTGCCGTCCGCGGTCATCACCTTCTGGTGCAGCAGCACGCGCCGGTACTCGAACAGGCGCACCCCGTCCTCCAGCAGGCGCTGGAAGTTGCGGTGCGCGGCGTGCTGCACGAGCGGCATGTCCGACACCTCGGCCGCCGGCATCATCACCCGCACGTCGACGCCGCGCCGCACGGCCTCGGCGAACGCCTGCCGCGCCTCGGGCTCGGGCAGGAAGTACGGGTTCTGGATCCACAGGCGCTTCCGCGCGAGGCAGATGGCCCCGTAATGCAGCAGCTTCACGGCCGGCGGCGAGCCCTCGGGCTTGAGGCTCGCCACATGCGCCACGGTTTCGCCGGCCTCCTCGAGCGGCGGAAAGCTGTCGTCGCCGGCGAAGAGATGGCCCGTGACCTCCACCCAGTTCTCGCAGAACGCCGACTGGATCGCATGCACCACCGGGCCGCGCAGGCGCACCGAGACGTCGCGGACCGGCGGCTTGCCGCCTTCGCCGATCCATTCGTCCGTAATGCAGTGCCCGCCGACGTAGGCAATGCGCCCGTCGAGCACCGCGATCTTGCGGTGGTCGCGCTCGAGCACCACGCCGATGTTGGCGAGCGTGCGGGGATGGTAGAAGGCGAGCCCGCACCCGGCGGCGCGCAGCTGCTCCCGCACGCGCCGCCCCATTCGCTTGCAGCCATTGGCATCCAGCACCACGCGCACGGTGCGGCCGGCGCGCGCCGCGGCGCTCAGCGCATCGGCCACGCGCTGGCCGAGCACGCCTTCCTTCCACAGGAAGGTCTCGAAGTGCACCGTGCGCCGCGCCGCGCCGATGTCCGCCAGCAGCGCATCGAAGAACGCCGCATCCTCGAGGAGCTCCACCGCGTTGCCCGCGGTCGGTGCGCCGAGGGCGAGCCCGGCAAGCGAGGGCAGCATGGCCTGCAGCGGCGCCTCCGGCCGCAGCGTCAGGCGCGGCTCGCGATGGGCCTTGATGGACCAGATCGCCAGGCCAAGGATCGCCACGGCGGCGAGCAGCGCGGCGCCGATGGCGAGCGCAACCGCCGTCATCAGAGGCCCCGCAGGAAGCCGGCGACGCGCGCCCCCTGCACCCCGGCGAGGACCGGACCGGAGGCGCCGGCACGGCGTGCCGCACCCCAGCGCCGCACGGACTCGCGAAGCTCGTCATCGGCGAGCAGGAAGACGAGGATCCGGTTCTGCAGCTCGAGCGGCGCCTCGCCTCCCCGCCCATGCTCGTGCAGCGCCGCCCGCAGATAGTCCACCGCGTCCAGGATCAGGTCCGCCTCCTCGCGGCTCCAGCCGCCGGCAGTGTCGAAGTGGCAGGCGCGCATCCGCGCGAGCTGCTCCGGGGTCGCGGTGCCCGGCGTGCCCAGGCGCGGCATGGTGGCCGCCGGCGGCGGCGCCGCGCGGCGCGCCTTGAGCAGCCGCGCATGACGCACCAGCAGCCAGACCACGATGGCCACCAGCACCGCGAACAGCAGGTTCTCCACGGGCCGCCCGCCGGCGGGACCGCGGCTAGGCGCCGCTTGCCCGGTAGGCCTTGCCGCGCTTCTTGCCGCGGGACACCGCCCCCTTGCGGGACGCGGACCCGTAGTTGTGCTTGTTGTCGCGCAGCTCTTTGGCTCGCAGCCGCTGCATCCGCTCCGCTTCGGTCTCGCGCGCGAGCGCCGCGCCGTACTTGCGTTTCATGGGCTTCCCGAAAAGGCGGCATTCTAGTCGAAGCCGCCCCGCGATGACGCCCCGGCGGCACCTTCAGTACACTTTCGCACTCCATGAGCACCCGCCTGCTCACCGTCGCGGCGATCTGCGTGCCGCTGTTCCTGCTCGCCGTTGTGGCGCTGCTGTCGTATCGCCAGGTGGAGGCCGAGGCGGCGCAGCGCGCGCAGCGCAGCGTGCAGGCGCTCACCGAGCACGCCCTGCGCACCCTGCGGGCGCACGAGCTCGTCATGGCGGCGGTGGAGGAGTTCACCGCTGACATGAGCTGGGCCGAGATCGCCGGGTCGACCCGGGTGCACGAGTTCCTCGCGCGCCTGGCCCGCGGCGCCGAGGACGTGAACACGGTGTTCATGATCGATCCCAGCGGCACCAACGGCGCCTCGAGCCTGCGCTTCCCGCTCGCGCCCATCGATGTGCGTGACCGGCCGTTCTTCACCGCCGCCCGCGACGCCGAAGGGCTGCACATCAGCGCCCCGGACGTGGGGCGGCTGAACCAGCTGCGCTTTTTCAGCCTGTCGCGCCGCAAGGCGGGCCGCGGTCCGGGCTTCGAGGGCATCGTCTCGGTGTCGGTGAACCCCGCGTACTTCGAGCAGTTCTTCGCCACCATGACCGAGACGCCGCGCGATGCGATCGCCCTGCTGCGCGCCGACGGCACCGTGCTCGCACGCATTCCGTCTGCGCACCAGGCCCAGGCGGTCGTGCCGGACAACGACGGGGTGCGTGCCGCCATGGCCGTCAGCCCGCGCGCCGGGGTCGTCGTGGCGCCCTCGCCGCTCGATGGCATTGCCCGGATCCACGCCTACGCGCAGGTCGGCCCCTACCCCGTGTACGCGGTCTACGGCCTCGCCCAGGAAGCGGTGTGGGCTGCCTGGCGGCGCAGCCTGGCCGCCTACGCCGTTCTCGCGCTCGTGGCGATGGCGCTGCTGCTGGGGGCCGCCCGCCTGGTGGGTGAGCGCACCCGCCGCGAGGCGCTCGCCGCCCAGCGCTACGCCCACGAAGCGGCGCGGCGGGCGGCGGCCGAGCAGGCGAGCCGCGCCAAGGACGAGTTCCTCGCCACCCTCAGCCATGAGCTGCGCAACCCGCTCTCGGCCATCGCCGCCAGCGCGGAGGTGCTCCAGCACGCCCAGCTCCCTGCGGCGGCGCGCGAGCCGATCGGCATCATCCGGCGCCAGGCCGAGCACCTCAAGCGCCTGCTGCAGGACCTGCTGGATGTGGCGCGCACGGTCTACGGGAAAGTGACGCTGGAGCTGCGCTCGCTCGAGCTGCTGGAGTTCGCTCGCGAGGTGGCCACGGGCTGGGTGGGCGCCGCGAGCCGCCAGGTCGAACTGGACGTCTCGGGGG
>DATLGR010000280.1:0-1714 GCA_035540415.1 Burkholderiales bacterium
GCCCGTCCCGGCCCGCGAGTGGCTCGCCAGGCTGCAGTCGCTTCAGAGCACCGGCAGCTCGAACCGCATCGCGCGCGCCCTGGTCCTGGAGGAGCCGCCGTCGCTCGACGCCGGCGAGATGACCGACAAGGGCTCGATCAACCAGCGCGCCGTGCTCGCGCGGCGCGCGGCGCTCGTGGAGGAGCTCTACGCGGGCTCCCCCAGGGTGCTCGTCGCGTGATGCGCCTGCCGAGCCTTGCCCAGATCGAGGCGGCGGCGCAGCTCGTCTATCGCCGCATGCCGCCCACGCCGCAGTATCGCTGGCCGCTCCTGGGCGAGGCCGCGGGCACGGAGCTCTGGCTCAAGCACGAGAACCACACCCCGGTGGGCGCGTTCAAGCTGCGCGGCGGCATCGTGTATTTCGCCGAGCTCGCGGCGAAGGGAGAGGTGCGCGGCGTGGTGGCCGCCACGCGCGGCAATCACGGCCAGTCGGTCGCGGCCTGCGCGAAGCATCACGGCCTCGCCGCCACGATCGTGGTGCCGCACGGCAACAGCGTGGAGAAGAACGCCGCCATGCGCGCCTTCGGCGCAAGGCTGGTCGAGCACGGCGAAGACTTCCAGGCGGCGCGCGAGTTCGCCGAGTCGCTCGCGCGCGAGGAGCGCCTGCACATGGTGCCCTCCTTCCATCCGCTGCTCGTCGCCGGCGTGGCCAGCGCGAGCCTCGAGCTCTTTCGCGCGCTGCCCGACCTGCAGACGCTCTACGTGCCGATCGGCCTGGGCTCGGGCATCTGCGCCGCCGCGGCGGTGCGCAATGCGGTGGGCTCGACGGCGGACATCGTCGGCGTCGTCTCCTCGCAGGCGCGCGCTTACGCCGCGTCCTTCCTGGAGCGCAAGCCGGTGGAAATGCCCGTCACCACCCGGATCGCCGACGGCATGGCCTGCCGCACGCCGGAGCCGGGCGCGCTGGAGGTGATCTGGCGCGAGGTGGATCGCATCGTCGAGGTGTCCGACGACGAGGTCGCACGAGCCATCGCCGTCATCTTCCAATGCACCCACAACTGCGCCGAAGGCGCGGGCGCCGCGGGGTTCGCCGCCGTGCGCAAGGAGGGCCGCCGGCTCGCCGGCCGCAAGGTGGCCGCGATCCTCTCCGGCGGCAACATCGACCGATCCCTTTTCCTGCAAGCCCTGGCCTCTCATGAATCTTGACGACCTGGTTGCCATCGACGTCCATACCCACGCGTGGAAGTCCGCCCTGCAGGTGGACGACGCGCCCACCGAGTCGCAGGAGGCGATGGGGCGCTACTTCCGCTACCAGCCGCAGCACCAGACGGTGCCGGAGATGGCCGCCATGTACCGCAAGCTCAAAATGGCGTTCGTCGTCTTCACCGTCGACGGCGAGAAGGGCGCGAGCCGCAAGATCACCAACGAGGAGATCGCCGAGCTCGCGCACCAGCACGCCGATGTGGCGATCCCGTTCGCGAGCATCAATCCGCACCGCGGCGCGGAGGGCGTGCGAGCGGCGAAGCGGCTGATCTCCGATTACAAGGTCAAGGGCTTCAAGTTCCACCCCACGGTGCAGGACTTCTATCCCAACGACCGGATGTGCTATCCCCTGTACGAGGCGATCGCGGAGGCGAGGCTGCCGGCGCTCTTCCACACCGGCCAGACCGGGGTGGGGGCGGGCACGCCCGGCGGCGGCGGCCTGCGCCTCAAGTACTCCAACCCCATGCTGCTC
>DATLGR010000281.1:0-12116 GCA_035540415.1 Burkholderiales bacterium
CTTCTATCACGGCCTTCTCGGCATGAAATACACCATGGCGATTTCCGAGGACCGGGTGCCTTCGACGAAGGAGCCCGACCCGTACATGCACATCTTCTTCGACGCGGGCCGCGGCAGCTCGCTCGCCTTCTTCGAGCTGCCGAACTCGCCCGCCATGGGCCGCGACCCGAGCACGCCGGCCTGGGTGCAGCACATCGCGCTCGAGGTGAAGGACCGCAAGGAGCTCCTGGCCCGCCTGCGCAGGCTGCGCAGGAAAGGCATCGAGGTCGTCGGCCCGACCGACCACCAGTTCATCGAAAGCATCTATTTCTTCGACCCGAACGGGCACCGCGTCGAGCTGACCGCGCGCAAGGGCGGCCCCGCCTTGCTGCGCAAGCTCTCGCGCCTCGCCCCGCGCATGCTGCGCGACTGGACGCGCGGCAAGCGCACCGTGCGCCACGCCGCGTTCCTCCACCGCAAGGAGTTCCTCGACCCAAAAGGGACCAAACCGTGATCAGCCTGGATCTCGCCGTCTTCCTCGCCGTGCTCGCGGCCTTCGTGCTCGCGCTCGCGTGGTTCGTCGCCCTGCCCGAATGGCGCCGCCTGCAGGCGTCGCAGTCGCTCGAGCTCTGGCGCTTCCTGCGGCGCGCCCCGGGCGACGAGCGCGACGCCGAGCTGCGCTGCGCCGCCTGCGCCGCCGCGCCCGAATGCGCGCGGCGCCTCGCGGCCGGCGAAACGACCCCGGTCGAGCACTGCCCCAACGCCGAGCTCTTCCGCCGGGGCGCCTGATCCCGGCTTAGGCTACGCTTCACGCGTGCTCGGCCGCGTGAAGCTCCTTGCCCTGTCGCTCGTCGTCGCCTCGGCGCACGCCGCGGAGTGCGTGCCGGTCGCGACGTGGGTCTCGCCCGACGCGCCGGGGCGCACGCTCACCGCGGGCCGCGTGCTCTACGACGCGGCGCAGAAGCGCGTGGTGCTGCTGGGCGAGCAGCACGACAGCGCCGAGCATCACCGCTGGCAGCTCCATACCCTGGGGGCGCTGCACGCGCTGCGCCAGGACCTCGTGCTCGGCCTGGAGATGTTCCCGCGCCGCGTGCAGGACGCGCTCGATCGCTGGACCGCGGGCGAGCTCTCGGAGCGCGAGTTCCTCGCCGCCGCCGAGTGGCGCACCGTGTGGAACATGGACCCCGCGCTGTACCTGCCGCTCTTTCACTACGCGCGCATGCACCGCATCCCGATGGTGGCGCTCGACGTCGAGCGCGGCGAGCGCGAGAAGGCGGCGCCGCAGGTGGCGGCGCCGAGCGAGGGTTATCTCAAGATGCTGAAGGCCGTGTTCGAGCGCCATCCGGCCAAGGACTTCGAGCGCTTCGTCGAGGCGCAGGTGCGCCACGACCGCGTGATGGCGCAATCGATTGCGCAGGCCGCGGCCGCAAGCCCCGGGGCGCTCGTCGTCGGCATCGTCGGCCGCGGCCACGCGGTGCACGGCTACGGCGTGCCGCACCAGCTGCGCGACCTGGGCGTGCGCGAGGTGGCGGTGCTGCTGCCCTGGGACCGCGGCGCCGACTGCGCCGAGCTCGCGCCCGGCTACGCCGATGCCGTGTTCGGCGTCGCGGCGCCGCGCGAGCCGCCGCCGCCGCGGCTGGGCATCACGCTGGACGGTGCGCGCATCGGCGCGGTGGAGCCCGGCTCGATCGCCGAGGCGGCGGACCTGCGCCCGGGCGACGTGCTCCTCGAAATCGCCGGGCGGCCGGTCAGGGCGGGCGCCGACGTGCGCGAGGCGATCGAGCGCCAGGCGCCGGGCACGTGGCTGCCGATCCGGCTGCGGCGCGGCGACGAGGTGCTCGAGCGCGTCGCGAAGTTCCCGCCGCTCGCCGCGCTTCCGGCGCGGCGCTACGAGCTTTCAGTGCACATCGATCCCGCGCGCCGCGCGCTCGACGGGCGCGCCGCGCTGTTTCCGCCCCCCGGGCCCGGCGTGCGCCTGGAGGGCGCCTTCCCGGTGCTCTGGCGCGAAGCGAAGGCCGGCGCGCTCGCGCTGGGCTGGCGCGCAACGCCGGCGCAGGTCGCCTTGCTCGAGGGCTGGTACCCGCGGGTGCCCGGAGAGCTTGCCGCGTACACCGTGACGCTGGAGGTCGCCGGCGGCGCGAGCGGCCTCGTGCCCGGCACGCTGCTGGAAGAGCGGCGCGAGGGCGGCCGCTACCGCGCCCGCTTCGCCTTTCCCCATCCGGTCGAGAGCCTCGCGCTCATGACCGGCCCCTGGCGCATCGACGAGCGCCGCCATCGCGGCGCGAGCGGCCGCTCGATCCGCCTGCGCACCTATTTCCATCCCGAGGTCGCCGGGCTCGCCGCGCGCTACCTCGACGCCGCGGCGCGCCACCTCGACGATTTCGAGCGGCGCATCGGCGAGTATCCGTACGACGAGTTCAGCGTGGCCTCGAGCCCCGCCGCGGCCGGCTACGGCCTGCCGGGCATCGCCTACCTCGGCGTGGACGTGCTCAAGCTCCCCTTCATTCCCGCCACCTCGCTCGGCCACGAGGTGCTGCACAACTGGTGGGGCAACGGCGTGTACGTGGACTACGAGCAGGGCAACTGGGCCGAGGCGCTCACCACGTTCATGGCCGACTACGCGTTCCGCGAACGCGAAGGCGCTGCGGCGGCGCGGGAGATGCGCCTCGCCTGGCTGCGCGACGTGAGCGCGGTGCCGCCCGGCGCGGACGCGCCGCTCGCTGCCTTCCGCGCGCGCAGCCATGCCGCCTCGCAGATCACCGGCTACCGCAAGGGCGCAATGCTCTTTCTCATGCTGCGCGATGCCCTCGGCGAGCAGGCGTTCACGGCCGGCGTGCGCGCCTTCTGGCGCGAGCAGCGCTTCCGCGCCGCTGCGTGGTCCGACCTGCGGCGCGCCTTCGAGGCCGCCTCCGGGGAGCGCCTCGAAGGGTTCTTCGAGCAGTGGCTCCAGCGCGCCGGCGCGCCGGCGCTGCGCCTCGCGCAAGCCGAGCTGCTCGCCTCCGGAAAGGTGCGGGTGACGCTGACGCAGGACGATCCGCCCTACGAGCTGCGGGTGCCGCTCGCGCTCGACGGGGACATCCGCGTGGTGCGCCTGTCCGAGGCGAAGGCGAGCTTCGAGCTCGAAACGGCCACGCCGCCGCGCGCGGTGACGCTCGATCCGGAATGGCGCGTGCTGCGCCGGCTGGCGCCGGAGGAGGCGGCGCCGATCGTGCGCGCGGCGATGGTCGCCGCATCCCCCGCGCTCGCCGTGCTGAGCCCGCAGCTGCAATCGCCGGCGCAGGGGCTCGCCGAGCGGCTGTTCGACCAGCCGGTGTCGAAGGACGGCCCGGCGACGCTCGTGGTCGGGCTGCACGCGGACGTGGACGCGTGGCTCGCGCGACACGGGCTCGCGCGCCCGCCGGAGGCGAGCGGCGGCACCGCCCAGGCGTGGATGGCCGATCGGCCGGGCGCGCCGCTCGCCCTCGCCTCGGTGCGCGATGCGGCGGCGCTGGCGGAGCTCGCGCGGCTCCTGCCGCATTACGGCGCGCAAAGCTACCTCGTCCTCGACGGCGCCCGGGCGCTCGCGCGCGGCGTGTGGCCCTCGCGCCCCCAATCGGTGTCGCTGCGCCCGTAGTAGGCTTTCGCCATGTCCCAGCGCGCCCGGGTGCTCGGCATCCTCGCCCTCGCGGTGCTGCCGCTCGTGCTGCTCGTCGCGGCGCGCATCTGGCAGCAGTACGAGGCCGACACGGCGCGCATCGCGGCCGACCGCCTGGCGCGCGCCACCATGGCGGCGTTCGCCGTGCAGACCTTCGTCGACAGCCACGTCGCCACCGTGCGCACGGTCGCGCTGCACCCGGGATTCGCCGCCGGGCGCGCCACGCCCGAGCTGCAGGAGTTTCTGCGGCGCATCGCGAGCGAGAATCCCGACTGGGCGGGCGCCGCCCTGGTCGGTCCCGCCGGCTACGCGATCGTCGCCAGCCGCGGCGCCAACCCGGTCTACATCGGCGACCGGGAGTACTTCCGCCGGGCGATCGACTCCGGCCGCCCCGCGGTGAGCTCGGCGCTCATCGGCCGGCTGACCGGGCGCCCGACGATCGTGATCGCCGCGCCGGTCGCGCTCGAGGCCGGCGGCCGCGCCGCGCTGGTGGCGCCGCTGCCCACCGACCAGTTCGCCGGGCAGCTGCTCGAGCGCTTCGGCGAGCCTTCCATGGCCCTCGCGGTGGTCGACGGCGAAGCGCGCACCTTCATCCACACCGAGCGCTCGCGCGCCGCCGCGCTCGAGCCGGTCCGGGCGATGCCCGGGGTGGCGGCGGCGCTGAACGGCGAGCAGGGCACGCTGCTCGCGCCGGAGGCGGCCGGCGAGGTGCTGGTCGCCCATGCGCCGGTGCCGGGCTACGGCTGGGGCGTCGTGCTGTCGGAGCCGGCGGAAGCGGCCTTTGCCGACGCACGCCGGCTTGCGCTGGAGCGCGCGGCGGGCCTCGCGGCGGCGCTCGTGCTCGTGGCGGCGATCGGCTGGATCCTCGGCGGGCGCCTCGCGGTGCTGGTGCAGCGCGCGGTGAGCGCGCGCGCCGAGGCCGACGCGGCGCGCGCCAACCTCGAGCGCGCGCTGCGCACGCGCGACGAGTTCCTCGCCGCCGCCGCGCACGACCTGCGCAACCCGCTCGCCCTCGCGCGCACCTCGACCGACCTGCTCGAGCAGTCCGTTGCGCGCACGGGCAGCGTGCCGCCCGAGCGCCTCGCCATGTGCCTGCGGCACATCGATTCGGCGCTGCGCCGCATGGCGGCCCAGCTCGACGGCTTCCTCGACGTCGCGCGCCTGCAGATGGGGGCGGCGCTCGCCCTGGACCTGGGGGAGGTCGACTTGGTGCCGCTCGTGCGCCAGATGATCGACGAATGCCGCCAGACGAGCCCGCGGCACCGCTTCTCGCTCGAGGCGCCGCCGGCGCTGTCTGCGCGCGCCGATGCCGCGCGCCTGCAGCGCGCCATCGGCAACCTCCTGCACAACGCCATCAAGTATTCGGCCGACGGCGGCTCGGTGCTCGTGACGCTCTCGCGCTCGGCCGACGGCGCGCAGGCGCTGGTGGCGGTGCGCGATCACGGCATCGGCATCGCCCCGGAGGACCTCGAGCGCATCTTCGAGCGCTTCGAGCGCGGCTCCAACGTGGTCGGGCGCATCCCCGGCACCGGCATCGGCCTCGCGGGCGCGCGCCAGATCGTCGAGCAGCACGGCGGCACGCTTTCGGTGCAGAGCGTGCTCGGCGAAGGCTCGGTGTTCACCATCGCGCTGCCCGCCGTGGTCCGGGCGGACGAGGCCCCGCCGGCGCAGGCCGCGGCATAGCCATGTCGCTCCTCGCGCCGCTGCAGGTGCACGCGCCCTTCGACGAGCTCGAGCCCGCGGCGCTCGAGCTGCTCGCGGCGCGGCTGGAGATCGCCTACTACCCGCGCGGCGCGCTGATCGTGGGCCCCGCCGCCGGCCCGGCGGCGCGCCTGCACGTGGTGAAGCAGGGCCGCGTGCGCGCGGAAGCGGCGCTCGGCCCGGGGGAGTGCTTTCCGGTGGGGGCGCTCATCGGGCGCCGGGCGGTGACGAATCCCTACACCGCCGAGACCGACGTCTTTTGCTGGGAGCTCGGCGCCGAGGACTTCGAGCGGCTGCGCGAGCTGAGCGCGCGCTTTCGCGCCTTCTGCACCGATCACCTGGCCATGCTGCTCGCGCGCGCCCAGCGCCGCCTGCGCGCCGAGGCCGCCGAGAGCGTGCTCGACGCGGCGGGCATGCTCGCGCCGCTGAAGAGCGTGCTCTCGCGCGCCCCGGTGCAGTGCACGCGCGATACGCCGCTCGGCGAGGCCATCGCGCGCATGCACGCGAGCCGCGTGGGCTCCATCGTGGTGACCGACGCGGCGGGGAGGCCGGAGGGCATCTTCACCACCGTCGACGTGCTCGCCGCCGCGGCGGCGCGCGCGCCGATGGACGAGCCCATCGAGCGGCGCATGAGCCCGGACCCGGTGGCGCTGGAGGAGGAGGCCACGCTCGCCGACGCCGCGCTCGCCATGGTGCGCCAGCGGATCCGCCACGTGGTGGTGACGCGCGACGGCCGCCTCGCCGGCGTGGTCTCCGAGCGCGACCTCTTCGCGCTGCAGCGCGTGGGGCTGCGGCGCACCGCCGAGCGCATCGAGGCGGCGCCCGGCGTGGAGGCCCTCGCCGCCGCCGCGGCCGACATCCGCAGCCTCGTGCGCCAGCTCCTCGCCCACGGCGTCGGGGCCGAGGCGCTCACCGCCATGGCGAGCGCGCTCAACGACGCGCTGACGCGGCGCCTGATCGAGCTCGCGGCGGCGCGCCACCGGCTGCCCGGGCGCTGGTGCTGGATCGCGCTCGGCAGCGAAGGCCGCCTGGAGCAGACCTTCGTGACCGACCAGGACAACGCGCTCATCCACGAGGATGGCGACGCGGCGAGCCTGCTCGCCTTTGCCGACGAGGTGAACCGCGGCCTCGACGCCTGCGGCTTTCCCCTGTGCACGGGCGACATCATGGCGCGCAACCCGCGCTGGTGCCTGCCCGCGGCCGAATGGCGCCGCCTGTTCGAGGGCTGGATCCGCAACACCGACCCGCAGGCGCTGATGCACGCGGCGATCTTCTTCGACTTCCGCGCGCTCGCCGGCGAAGCGCGCCTCGCGGGGGCGCTGCGCGCCGAGGTCCTGGCGCAGACCAGGGCGAACCGCGCCTTCTGCCGCGCGATGGCGCAGGCGGCGCTCGAGGCGCGCGCCCCGCTCGGGCTGATCGCCGACTTCTCGGCCGATCGGCTGGACCTGAAGGCGCAGGGGGCGCGGCTCTTCGTCGACGCCGCGCGCGTGCTGGCGCTCGCGGCGGGCGTGGCCGACACCGGCACGGCGGCGCGGCTGCGCGCCACGGGCGAGGCGGCGGCGGTCGAGGCCTTTCACTACCTGCAGCTGCTGCGCCTGCGCGCCGAGGGCAATGCGCTCGCCGTGGGCGAGCTCAATGCGATCGACCGGCGGCTGCTCAAGGAAGCCTTCAAGCAGGCCGCGCGGCTGCAGCAGCGCCTGCGGCTGGATTTCGCGTTGTGAGCGCCCGTCGGTGAGGCTGCGATGGTTCCGGTCCACGCCGCTCGCCGCCGCGCGCTGGGTGGTGCTCGACTGCGAGACGAGCGGGCTCGACGCCACGCGCGACCGGCTGCTCTCGGTGGGCGCCGTGACGGTGCGCGCGGGGCGCATCGCGCTCGGCTCGGCATTCGAGGCGCGGGTGCGCCAGGAGACGCCGAGCGCGCGCGAAAACATCCTGGTGCACGGCCTCGGCGCCGACGCGCAGCGCGCCGGCCGGCCCGGCGAGGAGGTCATCGCGGCGCTCGCGGCGTACGCCGCTGACGCGGTGCCCGTGGCCTTCCATGCCCCCTTCGACGCCGAGGTCTTGCGGCGCCACGGCCTGCGCCTCGGCGGCTGGATCGACCTCGCGCGCCTCGCGCCGGCGCTCTTTCCGCAGGAGCGGCGCCGCACGCTGGACGAGTGGCTCGCCGCGTTCGGCATCGAGCCGGTGGCGCGCCACGACGCCGCGGGCGATGCGCTCGCCGCGGCGGAGCTGCTGCTCGCCCTGCTCGGCGAGGCGAAACGCCAGCGCCTGGAAACGGTCGAAGCCCTGGTGAAGGCCGAGCGCTCGGGCCGCTGGCTCGCGGCGCCGGCTTGATCTGGCTCAACACCGCTGTCATAACAGGATCCACACTGCAACATGGCCCTGAAGCAGCCCGGACCCTCCTTCGACCAGCCCCTCGAGCTCCTCGCGGCCTGCCACGAGCGCATCGAGGCGCAGCTCGCCACGCTCGAGCGGCTGGCGCCGCATCTCGAGTCGCACGGCGGCGACGCCGAGGCGCAGGCGGCGGCGCGCGCGGTGCTGCGCTACTTCGACACCGCGGGCACGCTGCACCACCAGGACGAGGACGAGGACCTGTTCCCCCTGCTGCGCCGGCGCGCCGCCGTCGAGGGCCGGCCCGAAATCGCCGCAGCCATCGAGGAGCTCGAGCGCGAGCACGAGACCATGGATGCGCAGTGGAAGCGCCTGCGCGAGCGCCTGCTCGCCATCGCCGAGGGCGAGGCGCGCCTGGACCGCGAGGAGGTGGCGCGCTTCGCCTGGCTGTATCGCCGCCACATGGATCGCGAGAGCGCTGCGGTGCTCCCCTTCGCGCGCGAGACGCTGGATGCGGCTGCGCGCGCCGAGCTCGGCGCGCGCATGGCCGCCCGGCGGGGCGCCCCGGCGCCGTGAACGTCGTCGAGCTCGACGTCGAAGGCATGACGTGCGCGGCGTGCGCCGCGCGCATCGAGAAAAGCCTGAACCGGCTGCAGGGCGTCGAGGCGAGCGTGAACCTCGCCACCGAGAAAGCCACCGTGCGCTTCGAGCCCAAGGCGCTCGAGCTCGAGACGATCATCGAGCGGATCCGGGAGGCGGGCTACGACGCGCGCCTCGCCCGCGAGGGCGAGCTGCGCGATCACACGGCGGAGTTCCGGCGGGCGCGCAACGACTTCCTGCTCGCGGCGCTGCTCACGGCGCCGTTTCTCGCCGAGATGGCGGCGATGCTCGCCGGCCGCCACGGCCTGCTCCCCGGCGCTCTGCAGTGGCTGCTCGCCACGCCGGTGCAGTTCTGGAGCGGGGCGCGGTTCTACCGCGGGGCGTGGAAGGCGCTGCGCGGGGGCAGCGCCAACATGGACGTGCTGGTCGCGCTGGGCACCAGCGCGGCGTACTTTTTCTCCGCGGCGGTGCTGTTCCTCGGTTTGGAGGGACACCTCTACTTCGAGGCCGCGGCGGTGGTGATCACGCTGGTGCTGCTCGGCAAGCTCCTCGAGGCGCGCGCCAAGGTGAAGGCGCAGCAGTCCCTCGAAGGCCTGATCCGGCTGCAGCCGCGCAAGGCCTGGGTCGAGCGCGAAGGGGCCCTCGTGGAGGTCGACGTGGCGACGCTGCAGCCGGGCGACGAGTTCGTGGTGCGCCCGGGCGATGCGATCGCGGTCGACGCCCGCGTGCTGGAGGGCGGCTCGAGCGTGGACGAGGCCATGCTCACCGGCGAGAGCGCGCCGGTGGACAAGGCGCCGGGCGCCTCGGTCTTTGCCGGCACGGTGAACGGCGAGGGCGCGCTCAAGTGCGTCGCGGTGGGCACCGGCAAGGCGACGGTGCTCGCCGGCATCATCCGCCTGGTGGCGGCGGCGCAGGCCTCCAAGCCCCCGGTGCAGCGCCTGGTGGACAAGGTCTCCGGCGTGTTCGTGCCGATCGTGGTCGGCATCGCGCTCGTCACCTTCCTCGCGTGGCTCGCGGGCATCGGGCTCGAGGCCGCGGTGATCCCGGCGGTGTCGGTCCTGGTGATCGCGTGCCCCTGCGCGCTGGGGCTCGCCACGCCGACCGCGCTCATGGTCGGCGTCGGGCGCGCGGCGCGCGCGGGCGTGCTCATCAAGAACGCCGAGGCGCTGGAGGCGGCGCAGAAGCTCGACACGCTGGTGCTCGACAAGACCGGCACGCTCACGCGCGGCGAGCCGGAGGTGACCCGGATCGAGGCCGAGGATCCCGAAGCGCTGCTGGTGGTGGCCGCGGCGCTCGAGGCGCGCTCCGAGCATCCGCTCGCGCGCGCCATCCGGCGGCGCGCGCCGCCCGCGGCGCTGCCGGTGGCGGGCTTCAAGGCGCACGGCGGGCGCGGGGTGAGCGGCCTCATCGAGGGTAAGTTCGCGCGCCTGGGCTCGCCGGCGTTCCTCGGCCGGGAATCGCCGCTGAAAGGCGCCACCGTGGTGGGCGTGGAATACGACGCGCGCCTGCTCGGCTGGATCGCGCTCGCCGACGAGCTGCGGCCCAGCTCGGCGCAGGCCGTGCGGCGCCTGGTGGCGATGGGCATCGAGCCGGTGATCGTGTCGGGCGACAGCGAGGCGGCGGTGCGCGCCGTGGCCGAGCGCCTGGGCATCGCGCGCTGGAAGGCGGGCGTGCTGCCCCAGGACAAGGCCGACGAGATCGAGCGCCTGCGCGCCGAGGGCCGGCGCGTGGGCATGGCGGGCGACGGCGTCAACGACGCCCCGGCGCTCGCCAAGGCCGACGTGAGCTTCGTGCTCGCCTCGGGCAGCGGCGCGTCGCTCGATGTCGCCGACGTGACGCTCATGCGAAACGACCTCGCGGGGCTGGCCGACGCCATCGCGCTGTCGCGCGCGACGCTCGCCAAGATCCGGCAGAATCTCTTCTTCGCCTTCGTCTACAACGTGCTCGGACTCCCGCTCGCCGCCGCAGGGCTGCTCAACCCGGTCGTCGCCGGCGCCGCCATGGCGGCAAGCTCGGTGTCGGTCGTCTCCAACTCCCTACTGCTCAACCGATGGAAACCGTCGAACTGAAAGTGCAGGGCATGACCTGCGAAGGCTGCGTGCGGAGCGTCGCGCGCACGCTCGAGCGCGTCGCCGGCGTGGACCGGGTCGATGTTTCGCTGGCCGAGTCGCGCGCCCGGGTCACGTACGACCCGGCGCGCGCCAGCGCCGCCGACCTGCGCCAGGCCGTCGAGCGCGCCGGCTATGAGGCGCCGCAATGAAGGCGAGCCTCAAGCCCGGGCTCGCGGTGCGCAAGGACATCGTGGTGGACGCACCGCGCTGCATCGGCTTCATGGGCCGGGAGAGCGCGGTCTACGCCACGCCGCAGATGGTGAACGACGTCGAGTACGCCTGCCGCAACCTGCTCCTGGAGCACCTGGACGAGGGCGAGGACTCGGTGGGGGCGCACGTCTCGATCGATCACCTCGCGCCCACGCCGCTCGGCTTCGCGGTGACCATCGAGGCGAAGATCCTCGAAGTCGACCGGCGCAAGGTGGTGTTCGGCTTCACCGTGCGCGACCTCGAGGACGTCGGCCGCGGCACCCACGTGCGTTTCGTGGTGGATACCGCCAAGACGCGCGAGCGCCTGGCCGCCAAGCGGTCCAAGGCCGGAAATTCGGGGTCAGGGTCGTAATTATTCGACCGCGCTTTCCTTACAAGAATTACGACCCTGACCCCGAATTCGATTCCGAGTTCCAGCCGCCGCCAAGGGCGCGCATGAGGTCGACGCTGAAGGCGAGGCGCGCCTGGCGGTTGCGCACGAAGGCGAGCTCCGCCTCGTTGGCGCTCCTCTGGGCGTCGAGCACCTCCAGGTAGGGCGAGTAGCCGGCGTCGTAGCGCAGCGTGGAGAGCTCGAGCGCGCCGCGCGCGGCGGCGACGCGCTGCTCGAGCTCCTGCTCCACCTGCGCGCTCAGGGCCACGTTGGAGAGCGCATCGGCGACCTCGCGGAACGCGGTCTCGATCGCGCGCTGGTAGCCGGCGAGGACCTGGTCGCGCCGCGCCTCGGACTGCTCCACGCGCGCCTCGCGCCGGCCGGCGTCGAAGATGGAGGCGGCGACGCCGGCGCCGAGCGACCAGAAGATCGCGCCGCCGGAGAGGAGCTGGCCGAGCTCCGCGCTCTGCGCGCCGAAGGCCGCGGTGAGCGACAGCGCCGGAAAGAGCGCGGCGCGCGCAATGCCGATCTGCGCGTTGGCCGCCACCAGCGCCTCCTCGGCGGCGCGGATGTCGGGGCGGCGCTCGAGCAGCGCCGAGGGCAGCCCGGCGGGCGGCGCGGGCGGCACCGGGAGTGCGAGGAGATCTCCGCGCTCCAGCCGCAGCTCCAGCCGTCCCGTCAGCGTCGCGAGCTGCCGCTCGACCAGGGCGCGCGCGCGCTCGACCTCGCGCCGCTGCGCCATCGCGTCGGACAGGGCGCCCTGGGCCTGGTGCACGTCGAGCTCCGAGGCGAGCCCGGCCTCGAGGCGCGCGCGGGCGATGGCGAGCGTGTCGCCGCGCACGCGCAGCGTGCCTTCCAGCACCGCGAGCTGGGCGTCCAGCGAGCGCAGCGCGAAGTACGCCTGCGCCGTGGCGCCGGCGAGCGAGAGCGCCACGGTGTCCTGCGCGAGCCGGGAGCCGAGCAGGTTGGCGCGCGCCGCCTCGTTGGCGCGCGCGAAGCGGCCCCAGAAGTCGAGCTCGAAGCTGGTCGAGGCCGACGCCTGGTAGAGCGAGCGCTCGCGCGGCGCGCCCGCGGGGAGCGCGGGGAGGGTGCGCGTGCTGACCTGGCTGCGGGCGGCGGAAGCGCCGGCGCCGATCTCGGGCAGGAACGCGGCGCCGGCCTCGCGCGCGAGCGCCTCGGC
>DATLGR010000282.1:0-2132 GCA_035540415.1 Burkholderiales bacterium
TCGCAGGTGAGCAGCGGCGCGCCGAGCGCTTCCGCGAGCGCCACGTATGCACCGTCGTAGGCCGTCAGGGACCCGCGCAACGCCCAGATCCGCGCGCCGAGGTCGGCGTGTGAATGCCGTTCAATCACGAGCTTCGAGAGATCGCCGAGCGCTTGTTCGGCGCGCTCCGCGGCCAGCTCCTTGAGGTGAACCAGGCCACGGAGGGCTTGAAGAATTTCGACGTCGACGAGATGCGGTGCATGAAGGCGGACGTCCGAAGCGAGGGCACGCCGGCTGATCGTCTCCGCGCGTGCGGTTCCCAGAAGGAGCTCGAGCAGCGCGGAGGCGTCCAGGACGATCAACGGCTGTCGCGCTCGTGCCGGATGTCGTCTTGCCACGGTAGGGCGTCCGCAGGCGCAGCCGTTCGCGCATTTCCTCGGGCGTGGGCTGCTCGGCAGCCTTGCGCACCTCGCGCAGGAGGTAATCGGACAGCGACAAGCCGGCGAGCGCTGCCCGTGCCTTCAGGCGCCTGTGAAGGGCATCCGGCACGCCGCGCAACTGGATCATCTTCGACATGCGAGGCAGGCTATTCACATGCGCAGCACATGTCAACCCGCCGGAGTTCCGTTTTGCGCCGTCTTCGGGCAGACTGCGCGCCCAAAGGGAGCCCGGATGACAAGAGCGCTCAAGACGTTCGCCGTGGGGACTGCGCTGGCGGGGGCGGGCGCGGTCCTGGTGGAAGGCCTGGTGATGCTGGAGCTGCGCCCGCTCGCGCCGGTGGGCTGGCCGAGCCTGGGCATGCTCGCGGGCGGAGCGCTCGGCGGTCCCTGGGGCCTCGCCGGCGGCGCCGGGGTGCTGGGCGCCTATTACGCGGCCAACGCGCTCGTGCCGGCGCGCTTCCCCGAATTCTTCGCCCACCCGCATTTCATCGTGTCGTGGCTCGCGCTGCTGGCGGTGCTGAGCGCGGGCGTGCTGGGCGCCCGCCATGCGCTCGCGGCGCGCCGCCGCTACGAAGCGGCGCTGCGCGAGAGCGAAGAGCGGCTGCGCCTGGTCATCGACAACGTGCCGGGACTGGTGGGCTACATCGACGCGGCCGAGCGCTATCGCTTCAACAACCGCGCCTACGAGGCATGGCTCGGCCTGCCGCCCGGCGAGGTGACGGGCCGCACGGTGCGCGAGGTGTGGGGCGAGCCGCTGTACGAGGAGCTGCGCCCCGCGCTCGAGCGCGCGCTGCGCGGCGAGCGCGTGACGCACGAGTACACGCTCGAGCGCGGCGGCGCGCAGCGGCGCATCCTGGCGAGCTACGTGCCGGACACCGACCCCGGGGGCCGGGTCAAAGGCTGCTTCGTGCTCGGCACCGACGTGAGCCTGCTCGCCGCCGCGCAGGCCGAGCTCGGCGCGGCGCGCGGGCGCCTGGAGGCGGCGCTCGACGGCTCGGGCGTCGCGCTGTGGGATGCGGACCTGCGCAGCGGCCGCGTGTATCTGAGCGAGGGCTGGGCGCGCATCGTCGACGCGCCGCCGGCCGACACGGTGTGCCAGGTCAGCGAGCTCGTCGCCCTGGTGCACCCGGACGACGTGCACGCCGCGCTCGAGGCCTCGGTCGAGGCCATGAAGGGGCGCGCGCCCGGCTACGCCGCCGAGCACCGCGTGCGCGGCCGCGACGGGCGCTGGCGCTGGATCCTCTCGCGCGGGCGGGTCACCGAGCGCGATCCGGCGAGCGGGCGGGCGCTGCGCATGATCGGCACCAACGTCGACATCACCGAGCGCAAGGCGCTCGAGGAGGCGATGCAGTCGGCTGCGCTCTCCGATCCGCTCACGGGCCTCGCGAACCGCACCCTGCTCGAGGAGCGGCTCGCGCGCGCCGCCACGCGCAGCCGGCGCAGCGGCGCGCCGTACGCCGTGCTCTACGTCGACCTGGACCGCTTCAAGGCGGTGAACGACCGCCACGGCCACGCGGCCGGCGACGCGGTGCTGCGCGCGGTGGCCGGGCGGCTGCGCGCCGCGCTACGCGCCAGCGACACCGTGGCGCGCCTGGGCGGCGACGAGTTCGTTGTCCTGCTCGAGGACCTGAAGGCGCCCGCGGACGCCGAGCGCGTCGCCGCCAAGCTGCTCGCGGTGCTGCGCGAGCCGGTGGATCTCGGCGGGACCCCGGC
>DATLGR010000283.1:0-1620 GCA_035540415.1 Burkholderiales bacterium
TCCCCCAGGCCTGGCAGCCGCGGCCGCAGTTCACCGAGAGCGTGCTGCGCGGCGCGCATCCGCAGTGGTGCGACGACGTGCGCACCGAGCGCGTGGAAACCTGTGCCGAAGTGCTCGGCGCCTCGCTCGAGGAAGCGCTCGCCGGCCTGCGCGCGCGCTACGGCCCGCGCATGGCCGAATGGCGCTGGGGCGAGGCGCACGCCGCCGAGCACCGGCACCGGCCGCTTTCGCGCCATCGCTGGCTCGCGCGCCTGGCCGACATCCGCGTGCCCACGCCCGGCGACGCCTACACGGTGAACGCCGGGCGCAGCGACTTCGCCGACGCGGCCGCGCCCTTCGCCAACCGCCACGCGGCGAGCTACCGCGCCATCTACGACCTCGCCGCCCCGGAGGCTTCCCTGTTCATCCACTCCACCGGCCAGTCGGGCAACCCGCTCTCGCCGCACTACCGCGCCTTCGCCGCGCCATGGGCGCGCGGCGAGTACGTGCCCATGCTCACCGACCGCGCGCGCCTCGACGCCGCCGGCGCCCGCCGGCTCCTCCTCACCCCCCAAAAATAGGGACGTACCCTCTTTTCCCGGGAAAAGAGGGTACGTCCCTGATTTTGGTTACCGGGTCTGGCGGCGGAGGTAGAGGTTGTTGGCCACCAGGGCGCCGACGACGATGGCGGCGCCGGTAAGCTCGAGGGCGGTGAAGCGGCGCCCGAGCGCCGCCTCGATGGCAAAGACGAGCACCGGGATCAGGTTGAGCAGGAGCGTGGTGTTGAGCGGTCCCAGGCGGCGTGTGGCGTTGTTGTAGCCCAGCACGCCGAGCACCACGGTGCAGATGGAGAAGTAGGCGATCTGCCAGCCGACCGTGCCGATCGCCTCCAGGGTCGGCACGATGGCGAAGCCGGCGGCGAGCGCGACGAGGTGCGCGACGACGAGCCCGGCGAGCCCGGTGACGCAGGTGAGCGTGCTGTAGCGCAGCGGCGACCAGCCGGGAAAGGAGGCGACCCCGAGCGTGTAGATGACCCACGCCACCGCGCCCGCGAGGACCAGCAGGTCGCCGACGATGGCGCCCCCTTCGAGAATCCCCGCGGCGGCGCGCAGCGGCTCGCCCTTGGTCACCACCAGCATCACGCCGCCGATTGCCGCCGCCACGCACGCGAGCGTGAAGCGCGCGGGGCGCTGGCCGCGGGCGAGCCACACCACGAGCGCCGCGATCGGCGCCTGCAGCGCGAGGATCACCGCGCCGTGCTCGGGCCGGGTGAAAAGCAGACCGATCCACACCAGCAGGTTGAAGCCGGTGATGCCCACGAGACCGAAGGTCGCCGCGGCGCGAAAGCGCCCGTCGTAGCGCAGTGCCGCGCGGCCTTCGAGCGCCGCCAGCAGCGCGACGAAGAGCGCCACTCCGAGCACGTAGCGCACCGTGCCGAGGGCGAACGGATCGAGGTAGGCCAGGGTGCGCTTGGCGATCGGCATCAACGGGCCCCAGCACAGGATGGTGACGCCCATCCAGGCGAGGCCCGCGGCGAGGTTCGGGCGCGTCAAGCGCGAAGGCCGGGGTCAGACCCCCGCGTGGGGTCTGACCCCGATGTTCCCGATGTTCCGGGGTCAGGCAGCCTTTTTCTCCTCGCGA
>DATLGR010000284.1:0-1926 GCA_035540415.1 Burkholderiales bacterium
GTGAGGTTGGCGGTGAAGCTCACGCCCCAGGGGCCCGACCAGGCGGTGTTGGTGGCGGCGACCGACACGAGCCACGGCCCGACCGGCTTGGGCGCGGGCGGCAGCGCCATCTTCTCCGGATGGCCCGAGAGCATGCGGCTCATGTCGGGCTCCGGGCCGTTGGCGCCCATCTTCCAGGGCGTGTGGCAGTCGTGGCACCCGGAAGTGGTGACCAGGTACTTGCCGCGCGCCACCTTGTCCTCAGCGCGCACCGGGCCCATGGCGGCGAGCACGAGGATGGCGAGGCACAGCGTGGCGAGGGCGAGGTCTACGAGGCGTTTCATGGCGAGGCTCCGGTCGATGGTCGGGGTTGTTGTTCCTGCTCCTGGATCCAGCGCGCGACGAGGGCGATGCCCTCGGCGTCGGGAATCGTCACGCCCAGCGGCGGCATGCGCGTGAGCGCGTAGCTCGAGCGCATCTTGCGCAGCAGGTCCGCCGCGCGCGGCAGCACCGTGGCGCGGGTGCGCGCCGCGCTCTGCGCCGGGGCGGCGGCGCGCTGCGCGAGGGCGAGCTCGACGTTGGCGAGCGGCCCGGTGTCGTTGTGGCAGTGCCCGCAGTTGGCGTGCAGGTAGCCCAGCGCGGGCGGCAGCAGCGCCTCGAGCTGCACCGCGCTGTAGCCGAGGATCGGCACCGGCGCGCCTTCGTGGCACGCCAGGCAGTCGGTGCGCGAGGGGATCTTGCCCAGGCCCTCGGCCGGCGCGAGCACCGCCTGCGTGCCCTCGCGGTTCCACAGGTAGGTGGCGTAGCGCCAGCTGCCGTCGGCCAGGCGCTCGATGTAGCGCGTCTCCACCTTCCGGCCGTTCTCGCTGAACTCCTTCCATGCGCGCGTGCCGCGCGGGAACTCCCACGCGTCGGGCTGGGCGGTGTCGATCGCGCTGCCCCGCGGCAGGTGCAGCCAGCGGCGCTTGGCGCTGCCGTCGGACCACAGCGCATGGCGCGGGGTGAAGGGCGTCTTCTCCAGGGCCTCGAAACCCGTGTCCTCCAGCCGCGGCGGCAGCGCCGCCGCGGCACCCGGGAGTCCCAGGGCGGCGGCGAGGAGAAGAGGCAGGATGTTTCCCATGGCCATAGGGGGCGCACTGTATTGCCCCTTCGTCCGCCAATAAACGGGCGATCCCCGAATTCATTGTTGGGTTCTGGTTAATAATTCACCCCTGCCATGGATCAGCTGTTCTGCATGCGCGTGTTCGTGCGGGTGGTGGAGCAAGGCTCCTTCGCGCGCGCGGCCGAGCACTTCGAGGTGGCCCGGCCTACGGTCACGCACGCGGTGGCGGCGCTCGAGAAGCGCCTCGCGGTGCGCCTGCTTCATCGCACCACGCGGCGCCTTTCGCTCACCGACGAGGGGCGCGCCTTCTACCAGGGCTGCGTGCGCGTGCTCGACGAGCTCGCCGAGACCGAAGACGCGGTCGCCGGCGTGCGCGGCTCGCCGCGCGGGCGCCTGCGCGTCAGCACGCCGAACAACTTCGTGCACCAGGAGTTCTTCCCGCCGCTGCCGCGCTTTCTCGCGCGCTACCCCGGACTCTCGCTCGAGCTCGTGATCACCGACCGCGCCGTGAACCTGGTGGAGGAAGGCATCGACTGCGCGGTGCGCGCGGTGGCGCTGCCCGACGACTCGACGCTGGTGGCGCGGCGCATCGCCGAGGTGCACTGGGTCACGGTGGCCTCGCCGGCCTACCTCGCCGCGCACGGCGCGCCGGGCACCCTCGAGGCGCTCGAGCGGCACAACTGCATCCGCTTCACCTCGCCCGCCACCGGCCGCAGCGTCGACTGGCGCTTCGAGCGCGGCACCGAGCGGCACGCCTTCGCACCGCGCGGCAACCTCGCCGTCACCTCGCTCGAGGGCGCGGTCGCGGCGGCCGCCGCCGGCATCGGCATCGCGCAGGTCTCCGA
>DATLGR010000285.1:0-1634 GCA_035540415.1 Burkholderiales bacterium
CTCTACATGTTCGGCACCGGCATCAGCGCCGCCTTGCCGGTGCCGAACATGTAGAGGGCGAGGAGCAGCCCCATCACCCCGCCGTCGACCCTGCCCGCGAGCAGCGGCGCGCCCCCGAGCTCCAGCGTGCCGGCGAGCACCCAGGTGGCGCCGACCGCCACGAGGAGCAGCACGATGGACGTCGCGAGCAGGATGCCGAGGTAGACCCGGCCGGCGCGCATCGCTTCCGGCGTGCCGTGATGCGTCACGAGCGGATAGGTGATGAGCGTGAGCGCCTCGTAGGTGAGGAACAGCGTGGCGAGATTGGCCGAGAAGGCGACGCCGATGGTCGCCGCGAGCGACAGCGCGAAGCAGACGTAGAAGCGGGTCTGGTGCTCCTCGGCGTTGCCGCGCATGTAGCCGATCGAATACACCGAGGCCACGATCCACAGCCCCGAGGCGACGAGCGCGAAGATCATGCCGAGCGGCTCGACGCGGAAGGCGAGCGCGATCCCCGGGAGCATTTCCAGGAGCGTGAGCTCCGGCCGCTCGCCCGCGAGCACGCCCGGCAGCAGCGACAGCACCGCGAGGAACAGCAGCACCGCGGCGGCGAGCGTCATCGCCTCGCGCAGGTTGGGGCGCCGGCCGCAGGCCCAGACCAGCGCCGCGCCGGTGGCCGGAATGGCGAGCGCCGCCGCGATCATGACGCGCCCATGAAGGCGCGCGCCGCGTGCTCGGCGCCGCTCAGGAAAGGCCCCGACCACAGGCCCGCGACGATGACCAGGATCGCGAGGGCGATCCCGGGCAGAAGCAGGCCCGCCGGCGCCTCGCGCACCGCGGCAAGCCCCGGGTCGGGCTCGCGCAGGTAGACGATCTCCACGAAGCGCCACACGTAGGCGAGCGCGATGAGCGAGCTCGCCACCGGGACGAACGCGATCCACCACAGTCCCGCCTCCAGCGCGCCGACCACGAGGTTCCATTTGGTGACGAAGCCGGCGAAGGCGGGGACGCCGACGAGGGAGAGCCCGCCGACGACGATGCCGGCGCAGGTGAGCGGCATGCGCTTCGCGAGCCCCGCAAGCCGCTCGAGGCGGGTCGAGCCCACGCGCAGCGCGATGGCCCCGGCGAAGATGAAGAGAGCCGCCTTCGTGATGCCATGGTTGAACAGGTGCACGATGCCGGCGGTCACGCCGGTGGCGTTGGCGATGCCCACCCCCAGCATGATGTAGCCGATCTGGCCGACGCTGGAGTAGGCGAGCATGCGCTTGAAATCCTGCTGGAATACCGCCACGGCGGAGGGAATCACCATCGCCGCCACGGACACCGCCAGGATCAGCTCTTCCATCGGCAGCCGCTCCAGCACCAGGTGCGCGCCGAACACCGAGTAGTAGAAGCGCAGCAGCGCGTACACCGAGACCTTGGTAGCCGTGCCGGCGAGCAGCGCGGTCACGCCCGAGGGCGCGTAGGCGTAGGCGTTCGGCAGCCAGGCGTGCAGCGGGAACAGCGCCGCCTTCAGGAACAGGCCCACCGTGATGAAGGCGAGCGCGGCGAGCGCCGGGCGCGTCGCGAGGCGAGAGCGGAGGACGGGGCGCGCGGGGGCGGCGTTCGACATCGGGCTCGGGGAGTGGGACGGTGGCGTGGGTCGCGGGAGGCGC
>DATLGR010000286.1:0-2636 GCA_035540415.1 Burkholderiales bacterium
GGCATGAGCACGGTCTCGCGCGTGCCGGTGCCCGCGTACTGCACGGGCTGGGGGGCGCCTGAGCGGCGCGCGAGGGCGCGGAACAGCACGACCGCCGCAATGGCGAGAAGCGCGAGCAGGAGGATGCCGCCGAGGCCGTTACCAGCGAAGAGGTAGCCGAGCAGACCGCCGAGGGCCAGGCCGCCCAGCATGGCGCCCCAGCGGCTGGTGCCGGCGGCCTGAGCTGCCGGCGCAGCCTGCGCCTGGGCGGGCGCGGCTTGCTGCTGGGCCGGCCGCGCCGGGGTGGCGGCTGGAGCGGTTTGCGGCACGCTCTTTTGAACGCCGACAGTGCGGCCGCCGCCAATCCGCCGGGCCTCGGCCTCGGGGATCGCGAGCACCGCGCACAGCACACCGGCCACCAAGCCGATCAACCATTTACTCATGTTGGAGCCTCCGCCTTTCCAAGCCTTGACGAGACCGGCCATCGTATCAAATCCGGCGTGCGCGATGGACGGCGACCACCCCCGCCGCCAGGTTGAACACCTCGACATTTGCCAGTCCCGCACCTTCCATCATCGCCGCCAGCGTCGCCTGGTCGGGGTGCACCCGGATCGATTCGGCGAGATACCGGTAGGACGCGGCGTCCCCGGCGACCCTCGCGCCCAGCCAGGGCAACACCTTGAAGGAATACAGATCGTAGGCCGGCTCCAGCGGCTTCCATACCCGCGAGAATTCGAGCACCAGGAGCCGCCCGCCGGGCTTGAGCACCCGCCCCATTTCCGCCAGCGCGGCGTCTTTGTGCGTCATGTTGCGCAGCCCGAAGGCAACGGTAACGCAGTCGAACCAGCCCCCCGGGAACGGCAGGCGCTCGCCGTCGCATTGCACGGCAGGCGCCAGCACCCCGGCGTCGATCACCCGGTCGCGCCCGCGCGCCAGCATGCGTCGATTGATGTCGGTGAGCCACACTTCCCCCCCTGGTCGAACCCGGCGGGCGAGCGCCAAGGCGAGGTCGCCGCTCCCGGTGGCGACGTCCAGAATCCGCTCGCCCGGACGGGGCCGCGCGAGCGCTACGGTGAACGCCTTCCATACCCGGTGCAGCCCGAGCGACATGAGATCGTTCATCAGGTCGTAGCGCTCGGCGACGCGGTCGAACACCTGCCCGACCCGCCGGGCCTTTTCGGTCTCCGGAACGCTGTCGTAGCCGAAGTCGGTCTGCTTGTCCATGGTAAGCGTTTACTTATCCCTACTAGCGCCGGATTCCTTGAGCTTGGCGAGATACTCGGCCCACAGGCGCTCCTGATTCTGGGCCAGCTCGAGCAGGTATTCCCAAGAGTAGATGCCGGTGCTGTGGCCGTCCGAAAACACCGGCTGCACGGCGTAGGAGCCCACCGGTTCCAGGCTGCGGATCTCCACCTCCCGCTTCCCGGTCTGAAGCACCTCCTGGCCGGGCCCATGGCCTCGCACCTCCGCGGAGGGCGAGTACACGCGCAGCAGCTCGTAGGGCAGGCGCACGCTGGTGCCGTCGGCGAAGGCGAGCTCGAGGACTCGGGATTTCTGGTGCAGGCGGATCTCAGTCGGAATGCGCTCGGCGCTCATGGCAGACTGATGATACCGTCCGCAACCTGCAACAATTCGGTCATATTGCGTTCCTACAATGGCGCACCGCCATGGCCGCCAACATCCTAGTGGTCGAGGATGAGCCGGCGATCCAGGAGCTGATCGCCGTCAACCTCCAGCACGCGGGCCACCACGTCATCCGCGCGAGCGATGCCGAGCGCGCGCTCGGTATCGTGAAAAGCGCCCTGCCCGACCTGCTGCTGATCGACTGGATGCTGCCGGGGATGTCCGGCGTATCGCTCGCGCGGCAGCTGCGCCAGGAGGAGCGCACGCGCCAGATCCCCATCATCATGCTCACGGCGCGCGGCGGCGAGGCCGACAAGATCGCCGGGCTGGAAGCCGGCGCCGACGACTACGTGACCAAGCCCTTTTCGGTGCGCGAGTTGCTGGCGCGCATCAAGGCAGTCCTGCGCCGGCGCGCTCCGCAGATGACCGACGACCCCGTGGTGGCCGGCGGCCTGCGCCTGGAGCCGGCGACGAGGCGGGTCTTCGGCGGGGCCACGCCGCTCACGCTCGGCCCAAGCGAGTTTCGCCTGCTGCATTTCCTCATGACCCACGCCGAGCGCGTGCACTCGCGCGCGCAGCTCCTCGACCAGGTGTGGGGCGATCACGTGTTTGTCGAGGAACGCACCGTCGACGTGCACATCCGCAGGCTGCGCAAGGCGCTCGAGCCCTCCGGCCACGACCGCCTGGTGGAGACGGTGCGCGGCGCGGGCTACCGGTTCTCCGCCTCGCCGGCGTGACGGCGCTCGCCTGGCTGCTCGGCGCGCTCGCCGCCGTCCTGGGGCTGCGGCTCGCCTTCCATACCCTGCACCTGTCGGCCCTGAGGGCCTGGCTGCGCCGGCCGGCCCTGGTGAGCCTGCCTCGCGGCCGTGGCGTGTGGGAGGAGGCTTTTGCGGAGCTGCATCGCTTCCTGAAGCGCCGCGATGCCGAGCAGGAGGCCCTCGATCAGTCGCTCGCGCGGTTTCGCGCCGCGGTTCGCGCGCTGCCCGACGGCGTGGTCATCCTCGACCGGGAGAACCGCATCGAGTGGGCCAATC